>JBBQHV010000298.1:0-2665 GCA_038324295.1 Chthoniobacterales bacterium | reverse complement strand
CGACGACGCAGCTCCTCGAAGAGGATGCGCTCGTGCGCGGCGTGCTGATCGACGAGGACAAGGCCTTCGGCGTTTTCCATCAGGACGTAGAGCTTGTTCAGGACGCCGAGGATTTGAAAACGATGCGACGGAACGGCCGGCCTGGAGTCGTTAGGCGGGAGGCGGTTGTCGCGCAAAGAAGGTTCGGTCGGGGCGATGGCGAAAACGGGTTGCGGCTCGAAGGCCGGTGGGAGCGGCTCCGTTTGCCTAACGAAGGGCGGCTCGACCGGAGGCGGCCCACGAAATTGCTCCTGCCAGGCGCTCCGATCGCTCTCCAGGGTGCGCTGAATGGAGGTCACGACGGCTTCGCGCACGCCTGCCGGATCGCGGAAACGCACTTCGCGCTTCGCCGGATGCACGTTCACATCGACTTCGGCGGGATCGAGCGCGAGGAACAGGAAGCTGACCGGGAACTGCCCTTTCATGAGGGCGGTGTGATAGCCTTCTTTCAAAGCCGCGCTGAGCACCGGGCTCTCGATCGCGCGGCCGTTGACGAAGACGAACTGCTGCGCGCGGCTCGCCCGGCTTACCCCGGCCTGGCCGATGAATCCACTCACCCGCAGCTTTCCCTTCGCGGCCGGTTCGACTTCGAGAAGGCGCGCGAGCAGCTCGCTGCCTAACAAGTCGCGAATCCGGTCGCGCAGGGTCTTCGTCGCGGGCAACTGAAAGACGAGCCGCTCGTCGCGCAGAAAGGAAAACGCGATCTCGGGATGACCGATCGCCTGGAGATTAAGCTGATGCTCGATGTGACGCGTCTCGGTGTTTTCGGTACGGAGAAATTTCCGGCGCGCCGGCAGATTGAAAAAGAGGGAGCGCACCTCGATTTGCGTGCCGGGAGCTTCGCCGCCGTCGCGCGCGGTCTCGAGCTTGCCGCCGGAGACGATCACTTCGGTGCCGGCGACCGCCTCTTTTTCGCGCGTCGTTAGGCGAAAGCGCGAGACGCTCGCGATGCTGGGGAGGGCTTCGCCGCGGAAGCCGAGCGTCCCGACGGTGGCGAGATCGGACGCCGTGCGGATCTTGCTCGTGGCATGCCGTTCCAGACACAGGAGGGCGTCGTCGCGGTCCATCCCGATGCCGTCGTCGGTCACGCGGATGAGTGAGATGCCGCCGCGCCGGATCATCACCTCGATCGATTCCGCGCCAGCGTCGATGCTGTTTTCGACCAGCTCTTTCACGACGGACGCGGGCCGCTCGATCACTTCGCCCGCCGCCACCTGGCTGGCGAGAATGTCGGGGAGAAGTCGGACGCGGCTCATGCAAGATTTTAGGCGCGAAGCGGAGAAGAATCGACTGGGGAAAACGCGCAACCGATGGAATGATTTCGCATGACGGCAGAACGCGACTACATCCTCGGCACGCATGAAGAGGAGCTCGCCCGACTCGGCCTGCAACATCGGGTCTGGCGTCCGATCGTGCTCGATTGCTGGCAAAGAGCTGGCATTACCGTCGGCAGCCGCGTCCTCGATCTTGGCGCCGGTCCGGGCTATGCCACGGTTGATCTGGCGGAAATCGTCGGCCCTTCCGGCGCGGTGGTGGCGGTCGAGCGCTCGCGCAATTTCCTCCACGCGATGGAGGAGAGATGTCGGAGCCTCAGCCTAACGAATGTGCAAATTCACGAAGCCGACCTCATGACCGACGAATGGCCACGGGGCGATTACGATTTTTCCTGGTGCCGCTGGGTCGCCTCCTTCGTGACTGATCCCGAGCTGCTCATCCGGAAGCTCGCCGCCGTGATGCGAACGGGAAGCGCGGCCATCTTTCACGAATACGGCCATTATCTCACCTGGCGTTTCATTCCGCGGCTCTCGAGTCAGGAGCGGTTCGCGCAGGAGATCGCGGCAAGTTGGAAAGCAGCCGGCGGGAAAGCCGATATTGGGCTCGATCTGCCCGGGTATCTGCTCCAGAACGGCTTCGCGATTCGCTCGGTGCTCCCGCGGATTTACTGCGTGCGACCGCGCGATTTCATGTGGCAGTGGCCGGCCTCCTTTATCGGGATCGGCCTGGCGCGTTTGCGCGAGCTGGGTCGGATCGACGCAAGCTTCGCGGCGGAAGTGCAGCGTGACGTGGACGCGGCTGGAACCGATCCCGACGCCATGATCGTGACGCCGCTCGTGCTCGAAATCGTCGCGGAAAAAATTGGGTAGAACTGGCTGTAGCGGCGGTCTGTGACCGTCGACGCCCTGGCGACGCGCCGGGTGCGACGCTCACAGAGCGCCGCTACAAAATAGAATCGTTAGGCGAGGCATCGAGCAACTTTCTTTGGCAGACCCATCCTGAAACGGTTCTCCCCGCGAATGAATTGTGAGGCGCGTGACCGCGTCTCACCCAAAGTATCATGAAAAAATCAATTCTTCTCTTGCTCGGTGTCGCGCTTTCAAGCGGTTGCACGGCCTATGTGGCTGGTCCGGTGCCTCGCCGGGCTTATGTTGGATCGGCGATCGTGGTCGCGGATCGACCTTATTACGTCCATGGCCCCTCCTACTATTCGCGGGGAGCGCGTTATGTTTGGGTGGGCGGGCATTATGTGCACAGCCGCGGGCATCGCCACTGGGTCCACGGCCGCTACGTGCTCCGCTAATCGGCTCGCACATTTTAGACGCTCGCACTGCGTCACGCGGGTTGGGCG
>JBBQHV010000297.1:0-2691 GCA_038324295.1 Chthoniobacterales bacterium | reverse complement strand
GACGAATTCGAGATGCGGGCGCGCGGCGCTTCCTACGAAGAGATCGCCGCGAGCGGCGGCGGCATCCGCTCGACCGTGCGCAAAACGCGGGCGGCGAGCGAAGCGGAGTTACTGGAGCTGGCGGAGAAACGCGCGGATTGGTT
Source organism: Chthoniobacterales bacterium (assembly GCA_038324295.1). Lineage (GTDB taxonomy): Bacteria > Verrucomicrobiota > Verrucomicrobiia > Chthoniobacterales > UBA10450 > Palsa-1392. Next base: position 2,548 of record JBBQHV010000297.1, on the reverse strand, counting down.
CCTGCGCTGCGGGACCACGACGATGGAAGCGAAATCCGGCTACGGACTTTCGCTCGAGGAAGAGCTCAAAATGCTCCGCGTCATTCGCCGGCTGAATCAGACGACGCCACTCGAATTTGTCCCGACCTTTCTCGGCGCCCATGCCATTCCGGAAGAGTTTGCCGAAGCGCCTGGGCAATACATCGCGCTCGTCATCCACGAGATGCTGCCGGCGGTGGCCGAGGAACAGCTCGCGGAGAGCTGCGATATTTTTTGTGAGCGCGGCTACTTCGATCTGGCGGATTCCGAGAAAATTTTGCGCGCGGCGCAGGGGCACGGGTTGCGGCTCCGCATGCATGTCGATCAGCTCACGAATTCGGGCGGGGCTTTTCTGGCGGCGCGGTTGGGCGCGGCGAGCGCTGATCACCTCGAGCAGACCAATGACGCCGAGATTGCTGCCCTGGCAGAGGCAGGCGTCCAGCCGGTGCTGTTACCGGCTTCGGTTTATGCTCTGGGCAAAACACGCTACCCCAAGGCGCGCGCGATGATCGAGGCAGGTCTCGCGGTCGTCCTCGCGACCGACTTCAATCCCGGCTCCTCGCCCACGCCTTCCATCCCGATGGTGCTTTCGCTCGCCGCGACGCAGATGAAAATGACGCCTGCGGAAGGAGTCACGGCCGCGACCATCAACGCCGCCTACAGTCTCGGCCGGGGCGCGGCCATCGGTTCGCTCGAAGCCGGAAAGTCAGGAACCTTCATTCTTTGCGATTGCTCCGATTATCGCGAGATCGCTTACTGGTTCGGCTTCCCGCAGGTGGATTCCGTTTACATCCGGGGGAAGCGCGCGCGCTAGCCGACGCATCCGATGAAGTTCCGCGTTTTTCTCGTCGTCGTTTCCTGCGTGATCAGCGTCGTGACGGGCTTCATCATCGCTCGCGGCGGGGCCGCGCCGGAGCGCGCAAAGGGCCACGCCAAACCGCTCATCGGTCTCTCCATGGACACGTTGAAAGAGGAACGCTGGCAGGGCGATCGTGATCTTTTCGTTAGGCACGCGCAGGAGCTGGGTGCGGATGTTCTGGTGCAATCAGCCAACAGCGACGACACCCGCCAGATCAGCGACGTCCAGGCCCTGATCAGCCGCGGCGTCGATGTGCTCGTGATCGTGCCGCACAACGGCGGCGCGATGGCGAAAGCGGTCAAAATGGCGCACGAAGCCGGCATTCCCGTGCTCGCCTACGATCGTGTGATCACGGATTGCGATCTCGATCTCTACATGACCTTCGACAACGTGAAGGTGGGCGAGTTGCAGGCCCAATATCTGGTCGATCACCTAACGAAAAGCGGGACCAAGAAAATCGTCCGCATCTACGGCGCGAAAACCGATCACAACGCCCTCCTCTACAAGCAGGGACAGGACCGCATCCTCCAGCCGCTCATCGACAAAGGCGAGTTCCGGGTCGTGCACGAAGATTGGACCCAGGAATGGAAACCGGAAAACGCGAAAAAGATCGCGAACGCCGCAATCACCAAGGTCGGGCCGGACTTCGACGCCATCCTCGCTTCGAATGACGGCACTGCCGGCGGCGCGATCCAGGCCTTGAGCGAAGAAGGGTTAGCCGGCAAAATTCTCGTGACGGGACAGGACGCGGAGCTGAGCGCCTGTCAGCGCATCGTCAATGGCACCCAAGCCATGACAATTTACAAACCGCTCTCGCGTCTCGCGAAGAAGGCGGCTGAGATCGCCATTAAACTGGCCAGGGGCAAACCGGTCGCCGCGCCGGCCAGCATCAACAACGGCCAGGTCGATGTGCCATCGATCCTCCTCGATGTCGTGGTCGTGACGAAGGAGAACATGAGGGACACGGTGGTGAAAGATGGCTTCCACAAGGCGGCGGACGTTTACCGCGGCGCGCCTGCAGAGCAGCAAGCGCCTTAACGAGGAGTCCGTGAATCCGGTCATCCTCAAGGCGGAAAAGATCGTCAAGAAATTCCCGGGCGTGGTAGCGCTGAAGAGCGTCAGCTTCGATCTGCGGGCGGGCGAGATTCACGCGCTCTGCGGCGAGAACGGCGCCGGCAAATCGACTCTCATTAAGGTGCTCTCCGGCATTCATCCGCACGGATCCTATGAGGGCGAATTCTTTGTGAAGGAGGAGCCGGCGCGCTTTCGCTCGCTCGCCGATGCGGAGCACGCCGGCATCGCAGTCATCTATCAGGAGCTCGCCCTCGTCCACGACATGACCGTTGGCGAGAACATCTTTCTCGGCTCGGAACCGCGCACCGCGTTTGGCCTGATCGATTGGCAGCGGGTTTATGGAGAAGCGGGCCGTTTGCTCGAGAAGTTCAAAGTGGCGATCGATCCCGCCACTCCGGTCGCGAGGCTGGGGGTCGGACAAAAGCAACTGGTCGAGATCGTGAAAGCGCTCTCGAAGAATTCGCAGATCCTTATTCTCGACGAGCCGACCGCGGCGCTGGCCGAACACGAAGTCTTGATCCTGCTCGAAATTCTGCGCGACCTCCGCGCCCGTGGCATCGCCTGTATCTACATTTCGCACAAGCTCGACGAAGTGTT
>JBBQHV010000296.1:0-2700 GCA_038324295.1 Chthoniobacterales bacterium | reverse complement strand
TCCGTCGGTCGCGTTCGTTTACGGCTGGGTGCTTTTGCTCGTCATCCAAACGGGCGGGATGGCGGCGGTCGCGGTCACCTTTGCGCGCTATTTCATCGAGCTGACCGGCTGGCCGATCAGCGACTCGTTAGGCGCGATCGGGGCGCTTGCGCTTCTGACCGCGATCAACTGTCTCGGCGTCCGTGCCGGAAGCCGGCTGCAATCGGCCATGACCCTGACCGCGATCGCGGCGGTCGCGCTGCTCGAAGCGGTCAGCTTTTTGCGCGGCGGCCCGTCGCACGCGGTCTGGCGTCCACTCCTCGACCAACCGGCTTCGTTCAGTCTCGCGCTCGCTTTCGGCGCGGCCATGACGCCGGTGCTTTTCGCTTTCGGAGGCTGGCAGACGTCGAGCTTTCTCGGCGGCGAGGTGCGCGATGCGGCGAAGATTCTTCCGCGCGGACTGATCCTCGGCGTGATCTGCGTAATCGCGGTTTATGTGTCGGTTAATTTTGTTTATCTGCGCGCGCTTGGCGGGGATGGACTGGCGGCAACGAGCACACCGGCCTCGTCCGTGATGCGCAACCTGCTGGGAGCGCGCGGCGGACAGTTGATCGCGGCCGGGATCGCCTTCTCCGCTTTTGGTTTTCTCGCCCAATCGATGCTGACCGCGCCGCGCGTTTATTTTGCGATGGCGCAGGACGGCGTCTTTTTCCAGGCGGTCGCGCGGGTCCATCCGCGGACGCGCGCGCCGATCGTGGCGATCGCGCTGCAAGGGGTGTGCGCGATCGTGATCGCGCTCAGCGGTAGCTATGGGCAGGTGGTGAATTATGTCGTGGCGATGGATTGCCTTTTCATCGGCCTAACGGCGGTCTGTCTTTTTGTTCTGCGGCGGAAAAAGAGCGAGCCGGCAACTTTTCGCGTTCCGGGTCATCCCTGGACGACGTTGCTTTTCATCGTCGCGGAATGGGCCGTGGTAGCGAGCACCTTCGCGAACGATCCGTTGCGTTCCTCCATCGGGTTGGTCATCGCTCTGGCCGGGTTGCCGATATATTTTCTCTGGCAGAGACGCGTATTGTAGGGCGGGCGCTTCGCCTGCCCGGTTCTGAATCAATCATGGCAACCCGCCTCAGGCGGGTCGCCCTACAAAAGGCGCGCCGGCCGATTTATCTATGACCAATGAATGATCTGCTCGATCGAAAGCGCTCGCCTTATATGGAGTGGGCCAAACTCCGCTCGAGCGCGCGTTTCAATCTCGCGACCAGCGGCCTAACGAATGTGTTGCGGACGGAATTTCCGCTCCGGCTGGACGACCTCGAGATCACCGGCGGCGGCTACGGCTACGCGCCGCTCCTCGAGCGGATCGCGCGGCACACCGGCGCCCCGGTCGAGTGCATCGTGACCGCCGACGGCACTTCGCTGGCGAATCATCTCGCGATGGCCGCGCTCCTCAATCCGGGCGACGAAGTGCTGATCGAGCAACCCGGCTACGGGCCGCTCCTCGATGTCGCGCATTATCTCGGCGCGGAGGTGCAGCGGATCGAGCGGCGCTTCGAAAATGAATTCGCGATCTCGTTAGGCGAGATGGAAGCCGCGCTCACGCCTGCGACCCGGCTGGTCGTCCTGACCAATCTGCACAACCCGAGCGGGGCGTTGCTTCCGGCGGAAACCTTGCGCGCGGTCGGGGAGCTGGCGGAGCGGGTCGGCGCGCGGGTGCTGGTCGATGAAGTTTATCTCGAGATGCTGCCGGGAGAGAGAAACTGGACGAGCGGAAGCTCGTCCCTCCGGGGAGGACGGGTTGGTAGCCTGTCGCACTTGGTCGAGTCTCGACCTGGGCCGTTTGCGCACAGCGCAACCCCGGCGCGAACTTCCCGTCCCTCCTCCCGCTGCGAGGGTTCGGCGGAGACTCCGCCGAACGACGGGTTAACAACCCGTCCTCCCCGGAGGGACGAGCTTCCGCTCGTCCAGGATCTCGGTTCCTTTTCGTTAGGAAAAAACTTCGTGGTCACGAGCAGCCTGACGAAAGCCTACGGCTTGAGCGGCCTGCGTTGCGGCTGGATTCTGGCCGCTCCCGAGGTGGCGCAACGCATTCGCTTGTTGCACGATTTGTTCGCGGCCACGCGCGCGCATCCGGCTGAGCGGATGTCGGTCGTGGCTTTTGATCGGCTTGATCTGTTTCGCGATCGCACCCGGCAGCTGCTCGCGACGAATCGTCCGCTCCTCGACGCCTTTCTCGATTCCCGGAGCGATCTCGAGTGCGTCCGGCCGCCGGCTGGGACCGTAGTCTTTCCGCGGCTCCGTCGCGGCGATCCCGCCGCCTTTTTCAAACTGCTCCGCGAAAAATATGAAACCTCCGTCGTCCCGGGAGAATTCTTCGAAGCGCCCCGCCATTTCCGTCTGGGGATCGGTGGCGAAACGGAAAATCTGCGCGGCGGGCTGGAGCGGCTGGGCGCGGCCCTCGATGAATTTGCCTAACGATCTGCGCTTTGACCCGGCGCAGGGATGGTCGTAAGTATCGAAACCTCGTGGAAAAAACCAACAGCCAGGAATTCCAGCGCCGCCTCGGCCGGGTCGAGGAATTGGTCGCGGCGTTGGAGGGCGCGTCGGATCCGAAGGTGCGCGAGCAGACGCGCGAGCTGATCCAGACGTTGCTCGATCTGCACGCGACCGGGCTGGAGCGAATCCTCGAATCGGTCCACAACTCCGGCGCACCAGGCGCGGCGG
>JBBQHV010000295.1:0-2703 GCA_038324295.1 Chthoniobacterales bacterium | reverse complement strand
CCGCGGCCCTGGCCGAGCGGGGGACGCGTGTTCTCCTCGTCGATCTCGACCCGCAGGGGAACGCGACCAGTTCTTTCGCGCTTCAGGAGATCGAAGGGCAAAGCGTTTACGAGCCGTTGTTAGGCGAAGCCGCGATCACAGAGAAGATTCTCCCCACCCGGCTGAACGATCTCTTCTTTATCGCCGCCGATCTTGATCTCGCCGGAGTGGAAATCGAAATCGCCCGGATGAGCGATCACCTCACCCGTCTTTCTCAGGCGCTCCAGATTCTGCGCGACGATCAGACATTCGAGTTCATCCTCCTCGATTGCCCGCCGTCGTTAGGCATTCTCATGACCAATGCGCTCGCCGCCGCCGACGAGCTCCTCACCCCCATCCAGTGCGAATACTTCGCCCTCGAAGGCCTCGTCAAAATCGTCCGCCTGATCGAGCACATCCGCGATTCCGGGGCCAACCCGCGCCTCGAGCTGGGCGGGATACTCATGACCATGTTCGACAGCCGCACCAACATCAGTTCCCAGGTGGTGGCGGAAGTGCGCACTCATTTTCAGGAGCGCGTTTACGAGACGGTCATCCCGCGCACCGTGCGCCTGAGCGAAGCGCCCAGCTTCGGCAAATGCATTTTCGAGCACGACCCGAACGGCGCCGGCGCCAAAGCTTATCGGGCGCTGGCCGGAGAATTTCTCCGGCGCCAGAAAATGCCTCTCGTGTTCCCGCAAAAACAAAACGCCTCTCCGAGGACCGGAGAGGCGTCCGGAAAATCTGGCGGTTCGAGTTCAGCCGGCAAGCCGCCTGCGCCGGAACAGGAGAAGCCCGGCGAGACCCAGCCCTGAGAGCGCGAGGGTGCTGCTGCTCTCCGGCACCGCGCGCGAGCTGATCTGCGTCACGATCGCCTGCACGGTCGCTCCGTAGCCGGGCCGCCGTTCAACCCGAAAAAGCCGAAATTAAAAATTTCGTTCGTGAAGCTGATGCTGAAGACCCGATCTCCCAGTGTGATGATGGTCGGTCCGTCCCAGGTGATCTGACCCCATTGCGCGAGGCCGAAGAGAATACTGCCGCCGACCGTGACGCCGTGGATGGTGCCGCCGGAAATCGGGTCGGAGAAGTTCAAGGTCGCCGAGATATCCATCGAGATGGTGTCATCCGGGTTGATGGTGGTTTCGTCGGTCCAGATATTGAAAAAGTTGAAAGTCGAGCTGCCGCCGTCGTTCAAGGTGAAGGAGGTGCCGGCCAGTCCCGGATCGTTCGCGGTATGGATGACGAGCCCCGGATCGTTGAAGTTGCCGGTCTCCGTTCCTCCCGCGACGGTGTAGTGCAGTGGAACGGCAAGAGCCGCTGGGGCGAGAAGGGTGAGGAGGGCCAGGGCGCCGAGAATTCGGCCGTGGAAGCGGAGTCTCATGCTGCCGTTTTACCGGGGATCGATTCGCAGATGGCAAGAAAAAATTCCCGCTCTCAGTGCAGGGGAGTGTTGGTCGATTGTTAGTTTCGCGTCAGGCGGCCGGTTGTAGAGTCCGCTCTCCTCAGCGGACCTTTCTGCTGAGCAGGGCGGCCCCAGTGCGCTGAGACAGCGCACGCTACAACAGCCGGAATGTTCTTTGGGCAGTTGCCGGGGGAGGCATCCCGGGGCTTCTGCACGAGGCGCCGCAGCGGGTCGAGACGATGATGAAAAAGAGTGCTGCTAAAATCGCCACGCATGACGGGGAGGAATGGCGGCTCGCGCCCGTGCCGGAGACTTCCAGCCTAACGAAATTGCGGGAAGCGGCCGCCGGCTGCACCGCCTGCCCGCTTTACAAAAACGCCACCCAGACCGTCTTCGGCGAAGGCCGCAAAAGCGCCGCCCTCATGTTCCTCGGCGAACAACCGGGCGATCAGGAGGATCTAAGCGGGAAACCGTTCATTGGACCGGCCGGCCAGATTCTCGACCGCGCCCTCGAAGAAGCCGGGATCGATCGCAACTCGGTCTACGTCACGAACACGGTGAAGCATTTCAAATGGGAGCCGCGCGGGAAACGCCGCATCCACCAGAAGCCGAGCTCGCGCAACATGCCGCATGCCGCCCGTGGTTTGAGGCGGAATTGCGCGTCGTTAGGCCAAAGGTCCTCGTCTGTCTCGGCTCGACCGCCGCCCAGGCGCTTTTCGGTTCCTCTTTCCCGGTCACGCGCGAGCGCGGCAAAGTGCTCGAGTCGGAGCTGGCTCCGCGCGTCGTCACGACAGTGCATCCTTCGTCGCTCCTCCGGCAGCCGGGTGAAGAATCGCGCCGGCGCGAATACGCGCTTTTTGTCGAAGACCTTGGCGCGGCGTTACGCGCCGCGCTCTAGACGCTTCGCTCTGCGAAGCGCGAGAGTGGCTCGCGGTTGCAAATCAACCCCCGCGCCTCCCAGAGGCAGGCGTCGACAGAGAATTTACGGTGTCGCGCTCGGCGCGGCTTCCTCCTTCATCTTCTTCTTAGCATGGGCCGCTTTCTCGCTCTCGCTCTTCGGTCCGAGAGTCACTTTCTTGGCTTCGAGTGTGCCGTCCGCTTTTTTCCAATAGGAACCGCGCACCTCTTCCTCGGCCGCGATGTCGGCCATCGTGGCCGCCGCGCCGTTTTTCATGATCTCAGTCCGCTCCGTCACTTTGAGGACGCGCGAGGTGGTTTTGCCCGCGATCGTGAACGTCTTCGCGGCGCTGTCGACCGACGCGATTTTCCCGTGATAAGGGATG
>JBBQHV010000294.1:0-2715 GCA_038324295.1 Chthoniobacterales bacterium | reverse complement strand
GACTAACGAATTGCCGCCGAGCCCGCGCGGGGCGGCGTTGTCGCCGAAAACGCTCTCGCCCACGCCGTAGTCGAAGCCACTCGTCAGGTTGACGGGCTTGGCGTTGGCCGTGAGATCGATCGTCCAGAGATCGGACTCGGTGTAGGAATTAACTGGCTCGTTCACGGACGCGACGAAGGCCGCCTTTTTGCCATCGGGGCTGAGCGCAAAAGCGTCTGCGCCCATCGGGATGGTGGTGAGTAATTTCGAATCGCCGCCCTTCGCCGGCACGACATAGAGCTCGGTCTTCGGCAGCTCGTAATACGGCTCCTCCACGTGCCAGGAAGTGAAGTAAACGTTCGCGCCATCCTTCGACCAGAAGGCGTCGTCCTCGTCGAAATGCCCGCTCGTCAGCTGGCGCGGCTCGACCTTTTCGTCCGCGCTCCGCGGCGCCGGCACGACCCACAAATGCGAGGGCCGTTTCGGATCGAGATAACCTTCCTCGTTATTCCGATAAACCGCCCGCGTGATGACGTGCACGTCGCTCTCATGCTCTTCCTCGGCATCCGGCTTCTCGGCTTTCTTCTCGTTTTTTTTCTTCGCCTGTTTGGCGAGGTCTTCCGGATTCGAGCTGCTTGTGAAAACGAGCGACTTCCCGTCTGGCGACCACGTGGGATCGCCCGCACCTTTGGGCAAATCGGTGAAGACAAAGGCATCGCCGCCTGCCATCGGGAGGAGGCAAAGTTGCGGCGGTTGTTTCTTGCCCTCCTTCTCCAGCGTCCGGATGAAAACGAGCGATTTCCCGTCCGGCGACCAGCGCGGACCGCTATCGTGCGGGCCGCTCGTGAGCTGCCGCGGCGCTTCGTTACCGGCCGTCGGCACCATCCAGATGGCAGTGTCGTAGCCGGTTTTCTTCTTATCCACCGTCACGCGCACGTAAACGCCCCGCGCGCCATCGGGCGAGACCTGCGGGCTCCCGATCCAGACGAAATCGAAAAGGTTTTTTTCGGTGATGTTGCGTTTCGCCGGCGCGACGGCGTGCGCTGAAAGCGCAGTCGTTAGGCAAAGAAGAAATGCGTAAACAAATGCGCTGCGCAGGATTCGGTTCGACATGCGCTAAGCTGACACCAGCCACACTACGCGCAATAGCAGGCGGAGAGCGCCTCGCGCATTAGGGATTCGAAAAGATTGTGAAACTCTCGTCGAATATCAGAGGCTCTCCCTCACCCAGCTTCTTAAGAACCGCCTTCGGAACGGGCGGCGTTCGTAGGTCCGCGATGGCATGCTCTGCAATCGCCTTATCGAGAGGTCCTGCCGTATTGGAAACCAGACGCACATTCCGAACTGCGCCCCCCGCCACGGGAATTTCAAAGGTAACTTTGACAGTTCCAAGTTGAACATTTGCTACGTTCGCCTTGACTCGCGCGTCCCAGAGGACGCCGAGGCGATCTTCCACGACCTTCTTAAACGCAGTCAGTGCCGGAAACTCCGGCGTCGGGGTTTGCGGCGGCGGCGACGTCTGGCAGGAGGAGAGGCTAAATACCAGGAGAAGGAGGGGACAAACGAATCTCATGCGTGCCGAGAATAGAGACCGGCTTTCTCTTCGCAATTGTTTATTGCGCCGCACTTTTCGCCTGGGTAGCGCACCCGTTACGGGTGCTGGTCGACGCATCTCCGACGAACTTTCTGGAGCCGTAGTTCCAGGACTATTGGAAGCGTCCAGGAAAGGCGGTCGAGGAGTGCGCGGTCGTTAGGCCGCCTATGACCTTCGCCGCCGTCGCCAGAGACTCAAGCCCACTGCGCCTAACGCCAGCCCACCGAGCGACTCGACATAAAGGCCATCGCCGCGGCTTCGCTTCTGCCCGGCTTTCACCGGTTCGCCGACATCGCCGTAGGCATAATCAATCAGCCGATAGCTGTTCTTCTTCGCGCCGGTCATGTAAAGCCGGGCCCAGCCGTAGCGGATGCCGGTGCCATCATTGAAGCGGAACCCTACGAAGCCTCGACCCTTCTCTGTCCATTCGCTGTGAGAATAGCCGACCAAATAAGCCAATTGGTTGTAGGGGTCGTTCCCTCGCACGAAGTCCCTGGAAGAAATATTCTGCCCGAGAGGGAGCTTGGAAACATAATTGCGGGGTAAGCCGCCACCGCGGTTATCGAGATGTCCGACGATGGACGCCCCGCCAACGGCGCTCACGAAAAAGCGAGCGTCGCCTCCGTTGGTACTGGAATACCACCGTTTACACCAAGGGTGGATGACATCCGCGGGTTGATCCAACTGAAGGAAGGCTTGGGCCGTCTCGCCCCGGGACGGGTCGAGATCGATATCGACCCGGCCGCTATAATGAATCTCTGCTTGGGCGGAATTCGCCCCCATCAATGCCGTGGCCGCGCCCGCGCTGGTGTAGGCAGCCCAGCGAGAGAGGGCGATTGCTGTCGCTTTGCCTTTGGCGGTTTTCATGATCCGAGCTTGATCAATCGTCGGCGGGAAAGCGAGAATGAAATCCTTTTCTTGGGGGGCGAACTTTTTGTTGCGCCGCGAGCGCGTCGCCCGTTACTCTCCCCGCGCATGTTTCGTTCTCGGTTGTCTCCGCTCGCGGCACTCGCCGGTTTGCTCCTCGTCTTCAGTGCCTGCGAACGCCATCGCCTCGGGGAAATGCCGGAAGAGCAGAAGGAACATCTCCATCCGCTCCAGGCCGGCGCTGAAGAAACCCACGGGGCCGTGCCGACTCCGCC
>JBBQHV010000293.1:0-2717 GCA_038324295.1 Chthoniobacterales bacterium | reverse complement strand
CCGATCGCCGACGACACGGCCCAGGCCAGCCAGCTTGCCGAACTGGCGGCGGCGCGCCGGCTCGTCCTCCAGATCGGCCACGTCGAGCGTTTCAACCCCGTCCTCGGCGCGCTCGAGGCGCGGCTCAGCCATCCGCGTTTCATCGAGGCGCACCGGCTTTCGCCTTTTCCCAATCGCAGCACCGACATCGGCGTCGTGCTCGATCTCATGATTCACGATCTCGAGATTGTTTTGCATCTCGTTAGGGCGCCGGTCCAGGCGATCGATGCGGTCGGTGTGCCCGTCCTCAGCCGCCGCGAGGACATCGCCAATGCGCGGATTCGTTTTGAGAACGGCTGCGTCGCCAACATCACCTCGAGCCGGATCAGCCCGGAACGGATGCGGAAGATTCGGGTTTTCCAGGAAGACGCCTACTTGTCTCTCGATTACCAAAACCAGAGCGGCGAAATTTATCGCAAGGTTGGCGCCGGGATCGAGCGCGAAGAGGTGGAGATCGAGCGCGAGGAGCCGCTCAAGCGCCAGCTTTTTTCCTTCATCGAATGCGCGCGGGGAGGTTTGCAGCCAAAGGTTTCCGGGTTTGAAGCGACCGCCGCGCTCGAGCTCGCGGTCGAGATCACGAAGCGGATTGAAGGTGGCGCGAGCTTCTAGCTTGCGTATTGAACCGCGCAAGCTGGAAGCTCGCGCCACATGAGCCGAATCTATTTCGTCGCGGGCGAGGCGAGTGGGGATAACCACGGCGCCGCACTCATGGAATCGCTCCGCCGCCTGGAGCCTGATATTCACTTCCTCGGCCGCGGCGGGCCGCAGATGCAGCGCCTCGCCGGCGCGGAGTTTCGCGATTGGATCGAGGAAGCCGGCGTCGTGGGACTCTGGGAAGTGCTGAAGCATTATCCCTATTTTTGGCGGGAAATGCGAAACACGCTGAGCGAGATCGCAGCGGCCAAACCTGATGCGGTCGTCCTGATCGACTATCCGGGTTTCAACTTGCGCCTCGCTCGTAAGCTGCGCGCCCGTTCGTTAGGCGGGAAAATCATTTATTACATTAGCCCGCAAGTCTGGGCCTGGAATCGCGCCCGCATCCCGCGGATGGCGCAGTGGCTCGACCTCATGCTCTGCATTTTTCCCTTCGAAGCCGATCTCTACGAGCGATCCGGTTTGCGGACCGTTTTCGTGGGACATCCGATGATCGAAAACCTCGCTGCGAAGCGGACGAACCTCGCGCGCGAGCCGGATTTGATCGGCCTTTTCCCCGGGAGCCGCGCGCGCGAAGTGCGGCACTTGCTGCCGATTTTCCTCGGCGTGCTGCGCGAGTTGCGCAGCCGGCGCCCGGAGCTGCGTTTCGAATTCGCTGCCGCCTCGGAGAATCTCGCGGCCGCCATTCGGAATGATCTGCGTGCCGCCGGCGACTCGTTAGGCGAAGTCCGGGTCACGGTCGGCGAGACCGCCCAGATCATGCAGCGGAGTGCGGCGGGAGTGGTCGCTTCCGGGACCGCGACTCTGGAGGCGGCCTTTTTCCGGCTGCCCTTCGTCCTCGTCTACAAAGTGGCGGGCCTGACCTATCTGGCGGGGCGGATGCTGATTCGAGTCAAGCATCTCGGCATGCCTAACGTTCTCGCGGATCGCGAGATCGTTCCGGAATTCATCCAGCAGAACGCGCGTCCGGCGGCTATCGCGAAGGAAGTGCTGCAGCTGCTGACGGATCGCGATCGGCGCGAGCGGATGGTGGCTGATTTCGACGCCGTCATCGCCAAACTCGGGCAGGGGGGCGCGAACGAAATGGCCGCCCGCGCCATTCTCGAGACAGTGTCATCCGGATGAAGACTTCTATCGATCTCCATTTCGATCTTCCGCTCGCTCTCTTTCTCCAGCGCGATCGCCGGAAAGTGATCGAGACGGATTTCCTGCCCGAATTCGAGGCCGGCCACATCGGCCTGCTCGGAGTCGCACTTTACGTTCAGGATCGCTACCTGCCGGCGGAAGGGCTGAAAGTGGCGCTCGATCAGGTCGCGCTTCTTTATCGCGAGGTGGAGGCGACCCCGCGGTTGATGCTTTGCAAAAATTTTGCCGACATCCGTGCGGCCGAGACGACGGGGCGAATCGCACTTCTTCTCACGATGGAAGGCGTGGAGCCGTTAGGCGACGACCTCGAGCTCTTGCGCATCTTTTACGAGCTCGGTTTGCGCTCCCTTTCGCTCACTCATGCGCGCGTCAACGCGGCCGCGGCCGGCGGAATTTTCGCGGCCAAAGGATCGCCCGCCACCGGCCTGACGAGTTTCGGCCGTGAGCTGATCGCGGAATGCGAGCGGCTCGGGATCGTGATCGATCTCGCGCACATCAACCCGGCCGGGTTCGAGGAAATCTGCGCCCGCACGACGAGGCCGCTGATCGTGTCGCACACGAATTCGCGGCATTTTTACGACATCGAGCGCAACATCAGCGACGCGCAAATCCGGATGATCGGCGCGCGCGGCGGGGTCATCGGAATTAATGCGATCCTCGTTAGTCCGACGAAGGAAGAGGCGACCCTCGATCGTTATGTCGACCATATCGAGCATGTCGCGAACCTGATCGGGATCGACGGGGTCGGGCTCGGTTTCGATTTCTGCGAGGCCGTCTTCCAGCTCCTGCCGGCGGCCGAACGCGCGGAGCTGGAAAGGAAGCTGGCCAAGGCGCATTTCGTGCCGGATCTGAGCAACCACGCCCACGCGCCTAACGTC
>JBBQHV010000292.1:0-2718 GCA_038324295.1 Chthoniobacterales bacterium | reverse complement strand
GCTGGATTTGGCCGTTGCGATCGTCGTTGATATTCAACCCGCTCCGTCCGCCGCCTTTGGCGGGTGCGTTCTCGCTCGCGATCTGAATCTGCTGCCCGAGCGCGTCGCCTTTCGGCCAGAGCTTCTTCGCAAGCACGTCATCGATGATCGCGACCGCAGGTCCGCCCGGCTGGTTCGCCTCCGCGGTCTTGAAGGCTCGCCCGCGGAGGAAGCGCAGGCCGGTCGTGGAAAAATAATCCGCGCCCACGCTGTTCCAGCGCGCGCTGAAGGCGAGGCCGTCCGCGGCGGTCGCGGGATGGGAATCCGACGTGGCATGGAACCCGGCGCGTTGCACATTTTTGCCTAACGAAATCATGCCGAAGGGCACGGTCGCCGAGATCGCGGCGCTCTCGACGCCGGGGAGAGCGGCGATGCGTTCCTGCAATTTCCGGTAAAGCTCCTGCGACTGCTTTTGATCGCGGCCGGCCAGGCTGGCATCGACTTCGAGCAGAAAACTCCGCTCAGTTTTCAGGCCCGTGTCGATCGCTGCCGCCTTCTGCGCGCCGCGCAGGAAGAGCGCGGCCGCCGTCAGAAGAGCGAGAGAAAAGGCGATCTGCGCCACGACCAGCGGATTGCGCGGGAGGAATTTCCATTTCCGCCTGACGACATCCTCGGCCGCGTTCTCCTTCAAGTCGCCGATAATGAGACCACGCGACAACTTCAAGGCCGGCCCGAGCGCGAAGCAGATCGTCCCGAACATGGCGAAGATAAGGGTGGCGATGAGAATGGCGGGATTCGGGCCGGCCGACCAAACGAGATCCAGCGGCAGCATCTTGCTCGCGGAAGCGATGAGGAGATCGCACGACCAAAGCCCAAGGAGTAGTCCGAACGCACCGCCGCAAAGGGCGAGGACGAATCCCTCGATGAGCAATTGCCTGACGATGCGCTTGCGCGTCCCGCCGAGCGCCTGCCGAATCGCGATCTCCTTCCGTCGCGCGGTTCCGCGAGCGAGGAGCATGTTGGCGAGATTGAGGCAGGCGACGAGGAGCACGACCGCCGACATGCCGAGAAGAAGCGGCGCGATTTTGCTCATGCCGCCCTCGCCCTGCGGGCTCGTGCTCGTGGAAAAGCGCGAGACCGGCGCGGTCATGAAGGTCTGGTTCTTCTGCTCGACCGGGTAGGCCTTTTCCAGATTGCTCGCCAACGTCTTGAGCGCGGGGAGCGCGGCCGCCGCGGTCATTCCGGGCTTGAGCCGGCCGATCAACATCAGCTGCGTGCCGGCGCGGTCGCCTAACGAGTTGCGGTTATCGCCTTCGAAATCGTTCGCCACCTGATCGTACATCCCCAGCGGCAGCCAGATCTCCGGCGCAATGATCTGCATTGTCCCGGAAAAACTTTTCGGCATGATCCCGACGATCGTAAAGGACCGGCCGTCGATCAGCATTTTCGAACCGAGAAGGTCGGGCTTGAATCCCTGTTTCTTCCAGTAGTTGTGACTCACGATCGCGACCGGGACGCCGCGGTCCGGCGTCTCCTCCTCCGGCGAAAAGGCACGGCCCTGCGCTGGCGCGCGCCCGAGCACGGAAAAATAATTCGAGCTCACGACGTCGGCGAAGGCGCGCCGGGTGTCGCCTTTTTCGCCGATCCCGATCATGGCGAGATTGTGCGCGAGGAGGCCGGAGAAGACGGTGTTCTGTTCGCGGATGTCGCGATAGGTCGGATAGGAAAAACCGCGGAACGATTTCGGGTTTTTGCTGTCCTGCGAGAAGAGCTGGACGACTTCTGTCGGTCGCTCGTAGCTCGGCGGCTGGTAAAGCATTGTGTGCACGAGGCTGAAGACAGAAGTGTTTACCCCGATGCCGAGGGCAAGGGTGAGAATGGCGATGGCACTGAAGCCAGGCGATTTAATGAGAAGCCGAAGGGCGTAGCGAATATCAGAGATCATAAAAGAAGGTTGGTTGTAGTTGCCTAACGAATAGTTGCTGCCGGTTCCATGAAGTGGGAAAACACGGGCATCATCGGTTTGATGCAGTCAGGGCCGGCATTGGATTCGACTTTCACAGGAGCCGTAGAGCGGCATCTCCGGTCCGGGGAGGACGGGGTGTCACCCCGTCGTTCGGTGCAGTCTGCGCCGAACCCGCGCGAAGGGTGCGTGTGATCTTTTCGAGAGAAGGTTGTCGTCAGTTCGGCGCCCGGGGAGATGCGACGTCCAAAAGGCCTTGGGCGAGACTCGCCCAAGCGCGACGGAGTAACACTCCGTCCTCCCCGGAAGGGTCCGCGCTAAACCAGACGCAGAGACTTGCTCGACGTCTCTTTCTTCTGCGCGCCGCCTTTTGGATTTTTGCGCGCGGGCAGGTCCTTCACTTTGCGAGCGGAAGTTTTGCGGGGCGATTTTGTTGCTTTGGTAACCATATGACTCCTTCTCCTGGATTGAGCAGGCAGGTTGCGCGATTTGGCCGTTGCCCGTCAATCACGAAGCGCGCGCGGGGGCTCACCTTTGAGCCAGCCGCAGACCTGGAGGGGCGAGCTCCCGCGGGCCCGGGACTCGGGTTGCGGCGTCGCAGGAGCTCCGCCCTCCAGGCGCTTGCTTTACAGGCCCGTCGAGCACTCGCAAGTTCGCGCGTGCCTGACCTTGCCAGCTGGATTCGCGAAAAAGATGAAAAGTGGTTTGGCCCATTTCTGGCGATGCGGCCTGAGATCAAGGTCTGCAATGCGGCGCGCGGACCGGTCGCGCTCACC
>JBBQHV010000291.1:0-2728 GCA_038324295.1 Chthoniobacterales bacterium | reverse complement strand
GGAATGGCGACGTCGCCCCCCATTCCTGGCCCATAAAAAGCAACGGCGTGTAAGGCACGAGGCAAAGCAGCGCCGAGGCCGCGCGATAGGCCGCGGGCGAGATCATTTCATTCAATCTCCGCCCGAAAGCCTGATTCCCGATCTGGTCGTGATTGGAGATGCAGAAAATGAATTGCTCCGGCGCAAGCTCGGCGCATTCGGCTGCTTCGGCCGGCCCTTTTCGGCGCCGCTTTTCCCCGTGCAAGAGCCAGCCGTCGCGCAAAGTTTCTGTCAATTCATCGAGCGTCCCTTCATAGGAACGATAGTAGCCTTCGCGTTCGCCCGTCAGCATCACCCGCACGACGTGATGAAAATCATCCGCCCAGCAGGCGTCGAGGCCGAGCCCGCCGCGCGCCACGGGCTCCAGCAGCTTCGGCTCGTTCCGCTCGTCTTCCGCGATGAGGAAGCCGCCTAACGAATGGATACGCTCCGCGATTTCACTCAGAAAATGTCTATCTGACGCATCCACGATCGCGTGCGTCGCATCGAGACGGAAACCATCGATATGAAATTCGTGCCGCCAATAACCCGCGTTCTCCGCGAAGAATTCGCGCACCGGCTTGAGCTCGAAATTAAAGGCATCGCCCCACGGCGTTATGTGGGCGGGATTGAAGTAATCGCGGCTGTAGCTGCCGAGATAATTCCCGTCCGGGCCGAAATGGTTGTAAACGACATCGAGAACGACCGCGAGACCGCGCTGATGGGCCGCATCGACCAGCGCTCGGAGATCGTCAGGCTCGCCATAGGCGCGCGCCGGCGCATAGAGCAGCACCCCGTCGTAGCCCCAGTTGCGCGCGCCGGGGAATTCCGCCACCGGCATGATCTCGATCGCATTCACCCCCAGCCTAACGAGATGATCCAGCTTCTCGATTGCCCCTCGAAAAGTTCCGGCGCCGGAGAAAGTGCCGACGTGCAATTCGTAAATCACCAGTTCCGCGAGCAGCGGGCAGCGCCAGGCGCCATCGTGCCAATCGTAGCCTAACGGATCGATCACCTGAGCCGGCCCATGGACACCGGCCGGATTGAAGCGGGATGCCGGATCGGGCCAGGCCTGATCGTCGAAGCGATACTTGTAAAGGTCGCCCGCTCGCCCGCACTCGTCCCGGCCGCTGAAATAACCGCCCGCTTCCGTCGCCAGCTCGATCGTGCGCGCGACGACGGCCTCGGGTTCGTAGATAACAACCTGCACCGACTTTTTTCCCGGCGCCCAGGTCCGATAGCGCACGCCGCCATCGACCAGCTCCGCACCCTGCGTTCGAAAATTAAGATTCTGCTGCACGAGAAAAGATGAGACTGTCGCCAGACATTAACGACGGTCCGTCGAGGCGCAGCCGTAGTGAAATGAAAGAAGCCCTTACCTGGCGATGAAAAAACCCAAAGTCCGCGGGCCGACGCCCGCCGAGAAAGCAAAAAAGTCGCTCGGCGAAAAACTGAACCGCCCAGCCAAACCGCCGCCCACGCCTAACGACCTCCCGCCGCCGCGCCGGCCGATCAAAGGCGAACGATGAAGGTGGAATTGCTCGAGCGGCTCGAACCAATCGCGCGGGTGATCGCGCAAGAGCTTGCTCGCAAACCCGAGCACTTTATCACTCATCCGAGCGAGAAGCGTCTTTTTCAGGCGCTGAGCGACGAGGACCTGCGCGGCTTTGCCCATGAGCACGGCTGGCGCGTCGTTAGGCGACTCGGTGGCCGCCGGATTGAATTTTACAACGACGCGCACGAAAGAATGGAGCGCGCCCGCACCGGCAACGCTCTGCCGGAAGACGCGCGCTCGGATCGTTAGGCCCCGGAGAAAAACGCCGTCAAAGGACTCGTCGCGGAAGCTGTCGCACGCGCTTCCGCGAGGCCAATCTCGCGCGCATCCCGGCCGGCTTCGACCGCTTTGCGAAAGGCCTGCGCCATCCGCACCGGATCCGACGCGATCGCAATCGCGGTATTAACGAGAACCGCATCGGCGCCCATCTCGAGCGCTTCGGCGGCCTGACTCGGCGCGCCCAGACCGGCATCGACCACGACCGGGACGGTGGCTTGTTCGATGATGATCTCGATCTGCGCGCGCGTCTCGATTCCGCGGTTGCTTCCGATGGGTGAACCGAGCGGCATCACGGTCGCGGTGCCGACATCCTGGAGGCGCTTCGCCAGCACCGGATCGGCGTTGATGTAAGGCAGGACAGTGAAACCTTCCCTAACGAGTATCTCTGCGGCCGCGAGCGTCTCGACCGGATCGGGCAGGAGATAGCGCGGATCGGGATGAATCTCGAGCTTGACCCACGACGGCAACCCCGCGCTGACCGCGAGGCGCGCGAGGCGAACCGCTTCCTCGGCATTGCGCGCGCCGCTCGTATTGGGGAGAAGGAGAAAGCGCTGCGGGTCGATGAAATCGAGAATGTTCGCAAACGGATCGCTCTTCCCGGAAAGATCGGCCCGGCGGAGCGCGACCGTCACGAGCTCGGTCCCGCTCGCGACGAGCGCGTCGCGCATCAACTCGTTGGAAGCAAACTTGCCGGTGCCAACGAGCAGGCGGGAACTGAATTCGCGATCGGCGATCTTGAGTTTGGCGGGCTTATCCGACATCGCGTGGAAATCTACAGCGCCCGCCCGCTCTGTCATCCGGAGGGAATCGATCTGCGCTTCTCTAATTTGCTGTTCTCGAGGGCCAGTGTTCTTATAAAATATGAAAACCGTTACC
>JBBQHV010000290.1:0-2755 GCA_038324295.1 Chthoniobacterales bacterium | reverse complement strand
AATGAAGAGCCCGTTCTGGATCGAGGTGCGCCAGGCGCCGCGACGAAGGTGGCGCCGGCTGGAGGATTCCACCGGCGGATCGAGCACCGCGACCAGCCCGCTCCGGCGCAGGCGGCGGGAAAATTCCATGTCTTCCATGAGCGGGATGGGAGCGAAACCACCGAGCTGCGCAAAGATTTCCCGCCTCACGAAAACCGATTGATCGCCAAAAAACGTCCCCCCGCGCCGGGTGAAATGCCGCGCCACTTTTTCCAGCCAGACGAGCTGCGGGTGGCGCCCATCAAACTTGCGATAGAACGCGCCCCCGATGATGGCCGGATCGCCTAACGTCGCCACGATCGCCGCGACGTGTTCCTGCTCGAGGACGGTATCGGCGTGATGAAAAACGAAAATGTCTCCCCGGGCCGCCGCCGCCCCGAGGTTCATCTGTGCGCCGCGGTTCGGCCGGGCCGCGCGCAGATAGATCGCGCCCGCTCCGCGCACGAGCGCTTCCGTGGCGGGATCCGCGGAGGCGTCGACCACGATGACTTCGTGAAGATTCTCCAGCCTAACGAGTGTAGGTAGAAGCCGGGCGAGGTTTTCTCGATCGTCCCAGGCCGGCACGACCACGCTCAGGCGCAACGGACCGGCCGCGCGTTCGTTCACGGGGATTTATTGAGGAGCCGGTTGCGGGCGCGATCGAGCGCGCGCCGCTCGTTCGCGGTCAGGCTGGCGATGCCGCTCTTCGAGATTTTGTCGAGCACGGGATCGATCGAATCGTAAATGTCTTCCGGCTCGACCACCCGGCGCGCGGTCGGTCGCGGGACGACGCGGAGGGAGCGTTTCGAGCGCCAGCGGGCGGGCCATTCGCGGAGCCAATCCAGCTCCGGCCCGGCGCCGCGCAGATGGACGAAGCCGTAGGCCAGGGCCACGCTCATCCAGAGGACGGCGAGCTCCGACCAGACATGATAAGCGAAGAGCTGGAGGGAATAGATGCCGATGAAAATGGGCGCGATCCATTTCGCCTGCACCCGCAGGAACATCTCGACGCTGGGATAAATGGAAGCGAAGGCGATGAAAATGGCGAAGTGAATGATGTTCGAGCCGGCCAGACCGACGCGCTCCCCCAGTCCCCAGAGACAAAGAAGGATGGGCGGGGCGAACAGGAGCAGCGCATAGAGAGCGATGAAGGCGCGCCGGCCGATGAAGCGTTCCACTTCGCGCCCGAAAGCGAAGAGCAGATACATCTCGATCGCGAACCAGATGAGGCCGGAGGGCGAATGCACGAAAGCGTAGGTCGCGACCTGCCAGATGCGCCCGCCGTGCAGGACCTGGGCGCTGTCGAAGGCGAGGAGGTTGAGCACGCCGGCCGCGCCGAACGCGACCAGAAAACAGCCCGCAATCATGCAGGCGACGTGCACGATGAGGAGGAGCGTGGTGACGTGGATCGGATAGCGGCCGACCCAGCCGACGGGCTGATAATCATCCGATGTCACGACGCCGAACATAGCCACAGTAAACGGCGCGGCTTCATCAAGTGCAAGCGTGCTTCAGAGATGGTATGGGCAGATTTTTCTGTTTGGAGGGCGACCCCGCTCAGGGCGTTCTATTTTTCTGGGGCGTTGGCATTTCTCTGGCGCGTTGTAGCGTCCGCTGTCCTCAGCGGAACTTCCGAGTGGCCACGCGCTGCGCCGTTGCGCAACCGTTCGCGCCAGCGGGTCGACCTGGTTCTGAATCGGGGCAGGCGAAGCGCCCGCCCTACAATCTTCCGAGCAGATGCCTGCCCCAAGTCCGGCGGAGATAGATTTTTCTTGGCCAAGCGGCGGAAGCGTTCAAGTTTAATGTTCACCCGCGCTCTCGCGGGTTCTTTATGGAAAACAACATCGCCCCTGCCATCTCGCCGCCCCGTGGCATGGGCGAAAACAAACCGGCCAACAAAACCGTCCTCGATTGGGTCCACGAGGTCGAGTCGCTGACGAGGCCGGAAAACGTTTTCTGGTGCGACGGTTCGGAGGCGGAGAACGATTATCTCCTTGGCCAGGCCTGCGAGCAGGGCGTGCTGATCAAGCTCAACCAAAAGAAGCGGCCCGGCTGTTATCTCCATCGTTCCAATCCTAACGACGTCGCGCGGGTCGAGCAGTTCACGCTCATCTGCACGCCGACGGAGGAGGAAGCCGGTCCGACCAATCATTGGGCCGACCCGGCCGAGACTTACAGCAAACTCCAGGGCTTCCTGAAAGGCGCGATGCGCGGACGGACGCTGTACGTCGTCCCTTACATCATGGGGCCGCCCGAATCGCCCCTCGCAAAAGTCGGCTACGAAATCACCGACTCCATTTATGTCGTCCTGAGCATGCGCATCATGACGCGGATGGGCGCGCAAGCCTCCGAGCGTCTCGGCGAAAAGCCGGACGCGGAATTCAATCGCGGCGTCCACTCGCTCCTCGAGCTCGATCCGGAGCGCCGCTGGATTTGTCATTTCCCGCAGGACAACGCCATCATCTCGGTCGGCTCCGGCTACGGCGGCAACGTCCTTCTGAGCAAGAAATGTCTCGCCCTCCGAATCGCTTCCTACCTCGCGAAAAAGCAAGGCTGGCTCGCCGAGCACATGCTCATTCTCGGGGTCGAATCGCCCGAAGGGAAAAAGCATTACGTCGCGGCGGCCTTCCCGAGCGCCTGCGGCAAAACCAATTTCGCAATGCTCATTCCGCCGAAGCATTTCGATGGCTGGAAAATCACCACGATCGGCGACGACATCGCCTGGATGCAGATCGGG
>JBBQHV010000289.1:0-2757 GCA_038324295.1 Chthoniobacterales bacterium | reverse complement strand
ACAAGCGCACCCGCTCGGCGCTGTCCGCCGGAATCCAGCCGCGGAGATCGTTAGGCAAGGCGGCGTAGCTCCATTGCCCGCGCGTGCTCAGGATTTTGATTTCGCTCCCCGGCGGCAGGACGAGGACGGTCCCGGCATTCTCCGCCGTGGCGAGGCGGGCCTGGACTGATTTGCCGGTCACAACCGCGAGGTCGCGGCCGTGGCCGCCGTTCTCGAAAGCGACGACCGCAAAAACCGCCCCGGCCCCGATCGCGCAGAGCAGGAGGAGGGTGAAGACCCAGACAACCGCGCGGCGTCGGGCGAAATAAAGTCCCGCGAAAAGGAAGGCCGCGCCCCAGAAAGCGATCGCCGCGAGCCAGCTGTATTGAGTGGTGGTGAGGAAGGCGAGGTGCTCTTCCGGCCAGCTTTGCCCGAGCTCGAGGGCGCGGGACTGGTCGCGCACGAAACGCAGATTCGCCTGCGCCTCCGGCTGCGAAGGCTGGAGGGCGAGCGCGCGCTCGTAGTTGAGAATGGCGCGCCCGAAATCCTTCGTCCGGAAATAGGCGTTCCCGAGGTCGTAGAAAACGCTCGCGCTCCAATGCCCGTTTTTGACGAGCGATTCGTAGCCCTTGATCGCGTCGGAGAAATGCCCGGCGCCATAGGCGGCGTTTGCCTTCTCGAAGGTGGCGTCCGCTTCGCCCTCGGCACGGGCCGGAGCGACTGTCGTTAGGCAAACGAGCAGGGCACAGATGAGAATCGAGAAGCGCGTTGTCATCAGGAAAGGTTTTCGATCAGGTCGAGGACTTCGCGGCGGGTTTCCTCGCTCACGGCGTCCTTCCCATTTTGCCGGCCGCTGTAGCGCAGCTCGTCGCTTCGGCGGAAAAGTTCGCGCACCCGGTCCCGGCGTTCCTCCGAAAGATCGAAGGCCGCGACCGCGGTCTCGGCGTCGACCACGTTCGGTTCCATTCGACGGGCGAGGGCGGTTTTTAGCTGCACGACGCGGAGGGCTTCGGCGAAGTATTGATCGGGCGGTTCGTCGGTACGGCGCAGTTTCTTCTGCAGTTCGGCCGTTTCCTGTTCCCAGGCTGCGCGCCGTAATCCCTCGCGATTGGCGAGACGCCGCTCGCGCGATTTCCAGGCGAAAAATCCAATCAACCCGAGGAGCGGCACGGCCTGAACCGCCCAGAAGACGGGACGGGTGTAGATGGGCGCGAAACTCTGCACCCAGCGCGAGTGATCGGTCAGCTGGTAAAGAATATCCTCCGCTTCCGGTGAAGGCGTGGGCTGGGCGGCCACCGCTGGGGTGTTGGCGGGCGCGCCGGCGACGGCGGGTGTCGCGCTCGGGGCCGTGCTGCCTTCCACCACGACCGGCATCCGCTCGCTCTTGAGCGTTTCATAACTGCCTTTGGTCGGATCGAAGTAGGAAAAAATGAGCGGCGGAACCGCTTTCTTGCGTTCGTTAGGCGAGACCACCAATTCAAAAGACTTCGTTCCGCTCAGCCCGACGTCGTCATCCGGCTTGAAGTTCGCGCTCGGCGGATAGGTGTGCCAGCCGCTCTCGTCCTCCAGGACTGGCGCGGTCACGCGGTCGAAATTTCCCCGGCCGGAAATGGTCGCGGTCACGGTCAGCGGATCGCCGATCTGCGCCGTCTTCGGTTTCACTTCGCTCGCGAGGGTGAACTTGCCGACCGCCCCGGAAAAGCTGGGCGGGGCGTGAGGCGGGAGCGGCTTCACCTCGAGTTCGGCCGGCTGGCTTTTGATCGTGATCTGGCGTTGCTCCATCATCCCGGCGAAGGGATCGGAAAAAAATGGATCGGAAAAGGGATCGTTCATGCCGAAGATGTCGAAGGGTGAACGGCCGCTTCCGCTGCCTGCCCGCGCCGGCACCTGCACGATCGCTTTCGCTTCCGCCGGCCCGACCTCGAATTTCCCGCTCCGCGCGGCCGTCACGGCAGTCTTGAAGGTGAGGACCTGGTAGGAATGTCCGTTGATTGTTTCGAGGCTCTGCTTTGGCTCCGGCATACGCTGGGTCGTGAAACCCTGGCCGGCCAGGGTCGGCCCCTCCGCGAGCTGCGAACGGACCCGGGGACTGAAGGCGAGGCGAATTTCCACCGGCACGGTTTCGCCGACATAGGCGGTCGTCTGAGGCACAATCAAATCCGCAAAAACCAGCTTCCGCTGATCGATCGTCCCGGCGCTGCCGCCGCTGCCGCGGCGCTGGGTCGTAGGAGCGCCGTCATCGTTAGGCGCGACGTTGAGGGTGAGGGCGGGAGTATGCATCACGTCCTGCTCGGTCTTCACCGGTTGCGGCGGGATGGTGAAGGCGCCCGCTTTGAGAGGCAGGATCGTGTAGGTGTAAATGAAGCTGTAGCTGAAGTGGAAGTTACGGCCTTCCACGAGCTGCGACTGGCCGGTGTAATGGATCTCGAGCCCGTCCACCGCGATGTCGTTAGGCGGAGTCGCGCTCGAGTCGCCTGTCACCTTGATTTGCAACTGCACCGGGCGATCGATCTCCGTTTCGGAGCTGTTCAGGACTGCGGTCACGGTCGGCGCTTCCGCACGGAGCACGGGTGCGCCCGCGATCGCGAGTAAAGCCACCAGAAAAATTCGTCGAAACATCGCCATTTCCATCAACTGTCAATCCGCCTCAGGCGGATCAACCATCAACCGCCCGTCACCAGTCCTTATAGACACGACGCATTGCCCTGTGTTCATCGAGCTGGACCTTCTGTTCTTCGTCTTTCATTGATTGGAGAAGGCGCCGCGCCTGTTGCGGGC
>JBBQHV010000288.1:0-2759 GCA_038324295.1 Chthoniobacterales bacterium | reverse complement strand
TTGAAGCTTTGGAAGATGAAACCGATCTCGCGATTGCGGATGCGGGCGCGCTCGGGGAAGGAGAGGTTCGCGACCTCGCCGCCTTTGAGCGAGTAGCTCCCATCCGAGGGCGTGTCGAGGAGGCCGAGGATGGAGAGGAGCGTCGATTTCCCGCAGCCGGAGGGTCCGGCGATCGAGACGTATTCGCCCGTGCGGATGTTGAGGTGAATGCCGGAGAGGGCATGCGTCTCTACTTCGTCGGTGAGGAAGACTTTGGTGACGCCGTCGAGGTGGATCAGGGTTGGGTTTCCGTTGTTCATGATTTGATTTCTGATTTCTGATTTCTGATTGCTGATTTCGGGGAGAGGCCGCGCGCTGCGTTCACCTTGCTCCGAGCGGAGATAAAGGAAGCGGCCATGATCGCGACCAATTCGTTCGCTTCGGTCAAGAGAGGCTCGACCTTTTTGTTAGGCAAAATCTTGTCGGCGACGATGAGCTCCAGCCAGAGTGCGGTTTCGTCCGCCTCTTCTTCCACCACGCCAATTTTGGAAACGAATTCCGCACGAGATCTGGCGCGGCAGGCAGCGCGATAGTTGGCGGCCACACTCGTTCCGCTGGGGATAATTTGATTGGCGATTGCGCGCCCCTTCGTGGACTTCGGGAGCGCATCCACCAGATGCATGACGCGAAGCGCGAACTGCTTGGTTCGTTCCTTAAGTTCCTCGGCGTTCATTTCTTTCAAATCAGCAATCAGCAATCAAAAATCAGCAATCAGTTGAGCTGGATGCGATCGTGCGAGTCGTAGGCGCTCGTGTCGGACAGGATGACCTGGTCGCCGGCATTCAAGCCGCTCAGGATTTCGATCGTGTTGACCGAGCTGCGGCCGAAATGAACCGGTGTGCGGACGGCTTCGCCGCCGCTCGTGAGTTTGAAGACGCCGACGGTCGCGCCGTCCTGGGCAAAGGCGGGACGCCCGACGTAAAGGACGTTGTTGAGCCGCTCGAGCTCGATCGTGCCATCGACGCTCAGGTCGGGACGCGCCCCTTTCGGGAGCGCGCCATCGAGCGCCACGTCGACCGTGACAGTGCCCTGTTCAACCGCCGGGTCGACGCGGGTGACGTGCCCGGGAATGATCCCGTTGCGGGTGTCGATCGAAGCCGGCTGATTGATCTGAATGTCTTTGGCCTGCGTTTCCGCGATCTTGATCTGGGCTTTTAATTTCGTTGGGTCAGCCACGCGGGCGATGTTGGTCCCGGGGATGACACGCTGGCCGACTTCGACCGGCAGCTGCTGGAGGACGCCAGCCATGCCGGCGCGGACGTGAAGGTTTTCGACTTCCTGGAGACGCATCGCAGTCGAGGCTTTGACTTGATCGACTGCAGCCTGTTTGGCGGCGAGCTGTGGCGCGATGGAATCGCGGGCAAAGGTGAGGCGTTTGTTCTCGATCTCGTCGCGGCTCGCAAGTTCGTCTCTTTTAATGATCGAGGTTTTGTATTCGAGATCGGCGATGAGGCCATTTTTCTTCAGGTTGTCGTTCGTCTCGGCCTCCATTTTCGCCTGCTGATATTCGGAGTGGACCTGCGCGGTGGTCGATTCCTGGTTGAGCAGTTCGCGCTGCAAAGTCGCCCGCAGCGTGGTCAACTCGGCTTCCGCGGCCTTCTCCTGCAACTCGGCGTCGCGCGCCGCCTGTTGCAGCTCCGGGCTGGAAAGTTCCACCAGGAGCGTGTCGGGCTGGACTTTCGCGCCCGGCCTAACGACGATCTTTTCCACCCGGCCCTCCTTGGCGGCGGCGATCCAGCGAATGTCTTCCGGCACGAGCGTGCCGAGGCCGCGCACCTGGCGGAGCATCGGCCCGCGCTTGACCGTGTCGATCCAGACGGAGGAGCGATCGACGCTCGGCGCGGCCGGTTTCAAACGCGAGACCGCCACACTGATCACGATGAGGCCGAGGATGGACCCACCGATGATCATGAGACGACGCTTGCGCTTCTTCTTCGCGGCGCCGGGGCGCGGAACATCCATCGAGGAAATGGGCGCGGTGAAGCCCGCGGTGGGACGGGGCGCGGGCTTGTCGCCGGGTATCACTTCGAAGTTCCGTTGCGGCATGGTTTCAAGAGCTTCCAATATTTAGAAGAGGGCGATGCTGTGGATCAAAGCCGCTACTGCCTGCACGCTATTGACGATCGGGAAGAGGACTGTCGCGATGAGCGCGGCGAAGACGATCGCTTCCACGGCGAAGCCGCGCGGCTCTTCCTCCGCGAAATAGTCTTTGCTGATTTCGCTGAAGGCCGGGGCGTGAAATTGCGCGGGCGTGCCGCAGCCGCCGGTCAGGCAGTTGGTTTGAAAGTGTTCTTCAACTTGGAAGGAGCGGCGGCCCTGGCGTGCTGCGCGCACTTCCGATTGATGCCGCTTATTCGAGTTCTGAGTATGAGGTCTGTTTTTCATTTTCGTGATCTCCTGTTTCTATTGAGATGCGTTGGATCTCGATTTGGATTCAGGAAATTTCCTTTCGTGGCCTGCCCCTATTGCAATGCCCGTGCCATCGTTTTTTTTAATTTACAACCGATTGGGGATTAGCGCCTTATCGGGATCACCATAAATTCCGAGAGAACGCAAATGCTTCGCGGGTGGGATTCTGTTGTCCCAAATGCGGGACGCATTGCGACTCACTTTGCCTAACGAGGCAAGCGGAGGAGCGCTTCCACGCCGCGCCCACTTTTTCGATTCGTTAGGCTAAGGGAGCCGCCGTGCGCTTCCGCAATCTGCCGGCTGAGGGCCAG
>JBBQHV010000287.1:0-2761 GCA_038324295.1 Chthoniobacterales bacterium | reverse complement strand
GAGGTCGAGCTCGAGATCGACGCTGTAATCGATCTCGCCTTTCTTCGGCATGCCGAACATTTTCTGCGCGCGGAAATAATTTTCAAAAGCGCTGCACTGCTCGTCCGTTCGGCCGGTCGCGCGGAGGTAATGGACCGACTCGGGGTCGACCGGGAAATAGCCGATGGTCGCGCCGTACTCGGGCGACATGTTGCCGATCGTGGCGCGATCGGGGAGCGGCAATTTGGCCGCGCCTTCGCCGTAAAACTCGACGAACTTCCCGACCACCTTTTGCGCGCGCAGCATTTGCGTGACGTGGAGCGCGAGATCGGTCGCGGTGACGCCTTCGCCTAACGACCCGGTCATGTGCACGCCAACGACTTCCGGGGTTAAAAAATAAACCGGCTGCCCGAGCATGCCGGCTTCCGCCTCGATCCCGCCGACGCCCCAGCCGACGACGCCGAGGCCGTTGATCATGGGGGTGTGCGAGTCGGTCCCGACGAGGGTGTCGGGGTAGAAGAGGGTTGATGGTTGATCGTTGATGGTTGATGGCGTGAAGAGCACGCCTTTGGCGAGATACTCGAGATTGACCTGGTGGACGATGCCGATGCCGGGCGGGACGAGGCCGAAGGTCTTGAAGGCCTGCTGGCCCCATTTAAGGAATTCGTAGCGCTCGCGGTTGCGCTTGAATTCCATGTCCATGTTGAGCTTGAGAGCGATCGCGGAGCCGGCGAAATCGACCTGGACGGAGTGATCGACGACGAGATCGACCGGCACGAGCGGCTCGATGATTTTCGGATCGCCGCCGAGGCGCTCGACGGCGCTGCGCATGGCGGCGAGATCGACCACGAGCGGGACACCGGTGAAATCCTGCAAGACGATTCGCGCGACGACGAACGGAATCTCTTCGTTCGCCGGCGCTTTCGCGTTCCACTTGGCGAGTGTCTCAACATCTTTGCGCCCGACTTTTTTTTCGTCGCAATTGCGCAGAACAGATTCGAGGACGATCCGGATGCAGACGGGCAACCGCGAGATTTTGCCGAGGCCCTTTTCCTACAGCGCCGGTAACGAATGAAGAAATCCCTGGCGGCCCGCGCCGGCATCGAAGGGCTGCAAGGTGGAGAAAAAGTCCTGGCTCATACATTCAGATTAAATAGCGCGCGCCCGGAAGCAACGGCGGCTATTTCTGAAGAACGATTGTAGGGCGGGCGCTTCGCCTGCCCGGATCTCAAACTCGGCAACCCGCCTCAGGCGGGTTGCCCTACAGTTCGCGCTTTTCGCGCTTACTTTAGCTCGGCCAGCTTCGCCTTAATCTGGTCGAAATCGGGCAGCTCGCGCGCGTCGTCGTGGATCTCGGCGTATTGGATGATGCCGTTGCGATCGATCAGGAAGGCACTGCGCTTGGCCACGCCAGCGAAGCCGAGGTTGAGCTGCGGGAGAAAGGAATCGTAGGCGACTCCGTAGTCTTTCGTGACCTTGTGCTCGTAGTCGCTCAGGAGCGTGACGTTGATCTTTTCCTTCTCCGCCCAGGCTTCCTGCGAAAACGGGTTGTCGCCGCTGATGCCGTAAACTTCGCAGTTGAGGTCGCCGTATTCGCGCAGGCCGTTGCCGACGCCGCACATCTCGGTCGTACAGGTGCCGGTGAAGGCCATTGGGAAAAAGAGAAGCAAGGTGTTCTTGCTCCCAAAATTGTCGCTCAGCCTAACGGGCCGGGGCCCGTCAGCGGTTTTCGTGGGAAGGGTGAAATCGGGTGCTTTGCTGCCAACTGCGAGTGCCATAGAGAATTCTCCGGTTGAGGTTGCGGGGGAGTGGTCAGTATAGAAACGCGCGCCGCCCGGTCAAAAAATTTGCCGACCGCAAGAGTCGTTAGGCGCGGGGAAGGGGAGCGCGCGGTCGTTAGGCGTGATCGCCCTGGGCCCGCGCGCTGGCGGCAGAAACCCGCTTCTGGGTGGAGTGAGGCTTGCTCGTCTGGGCGGCCGGCGCGACCGGTCGCCCAGAGGGCGCCTCGGCCGTGAAAATGACCCGGCTCGGATTCTTCTCCTTGGGCAATTTCGGGAGCGAATCGGGAATGATGCGGACGAGCGCGCCGAGCTGGAGCTGGGCGTAAACCTGGGTGACATCCTTCGAGCACATCCGGACGCAGCCATAGCTGGCGGGTTGACCGATGAATTTTTCTTCCGCGGTCCCGTGGATATAGATGCAGCGATTGAAAGCGTTAGCGTTGCCCGGCTCGAGCCCGCGCAGCCAGATGATACGGGTAACGATGGGATCGCGACCGGGCGCATTGGGCTTCAGGATTTCGCCAGTGAAGCGCCGCTTGTGGAAGACCGCGCCGGCCGGCGCGTGGTCGCCAATTTTCTCCGCCACCTGGAGCCAGCCTAACGGCGTCGCCATGCTCCCCCAGCGATCGCCGAGGCCAAACTTGGAAGTGGAGACGGGATAAACCGCGACCCGTTTTCCGTTCTCGATCACCATCAGTTTTTGGTCGCGCACACTGATGATGACGCGCGGCGGAACTGTGACGGTTTCGGTCCCGGCGCGGAGATCGAGCGCGGCGGAGGCGAGCAAGAGCAGAGCGAGAAAGGCTGCGCGCAGAAGCATTGGCGGTCTAATTAATGAGAATGTTAATAAATGTCACGCGGGAAATGCAGGCGCACGCGAGCCGGCAAAAATGAACCGGGGCCACCATTGCGCGAAGGAGGAAACGGCCACGTAGAGAAAACCGGTCTGGAAAAGGACGAGGAACGGGAGCGAGAAATACTGCCCGTGAACGAGGGCATAC
>JBBQHV010000286.1:0-2790 GCA_038324295.1 Chthoniobacterales bacterium | reverse complement strand
GCTCTCAACATCTGCTTTCTGCGCGATACCGCCGCGGCGATCGCGCAGGCGGGGGGAGCTGCGCAGGGAATTGGCTGTTACACGCCAGTCGGGGAGGAAGCGGCTTACGCAGATATTTTGCCAGCGGATTTTCAACTCATCGCGCAGCGCGAAGGCGACTTCGGCGAACGCGTGATCCGGGCAACGGAAGATCTTCTCGCGGTCGGCTTCGCGGCGGTTTGCCTGATCGATTCCGACTCTCCGACTGTGCCGGCGAGTGCATTTGCCGAAGCGGTGGAAGTGCTCTCCCAGCCTAACGAGTCTATCGTGCTCGGACCTTCCGACGACGGCGGCTATTATCTCATCGGGATGAAACAACTGCATCGCCGCCTTTTTCAGGAGATCGATTGGAGCACGGAGCGCGTCCTCGAGCAGACCCGGGCGCAGGCGGCAAAGGCCGGTCTAAGCGTGCACCTTCTTCCATCCAGTTACGACGTCGACGACCAAACCACGCTGCGGCGACTCTACCATGAGCTGCTTCAGCCTAACGAATCCAAGGCGCCCGCTTCCCGCGAGTTCCTCTGCCGCTTCCCCGACCCGGGGCGTCTCCTCGCCGCTGTTGTAGCCGGGGGCGATGACCCCGGCGGCGTTGAGGGTGGATCGGCCGGGGTCACCGCCCCCGGCTACAACCCATGATGCGTGCGCTTGTCACCGGCGGTGCCGGCTTGATCGGTTCCACCCTTGCCGACCTCCTCCGCCAGAAAGGCTGGAGCGTCCGCGTGCTCGATAATCTCGAGCCGCAAACCCATCGCCACGGTCGTCCTGCCTGGATTCCGGAAGGGAGTGATTTTGTCGAAGCCGATCTCTTGGATCGCTCGGTCATGCGCGCGGCTTTGCAGGATATCGACGTGGTTTTTCATCAGGCGGCCTACGGCGGTTACATGCCGGAGATCGCGAAATACGTGCACGTTAACAGCTTCGGCACCGCCCAGATGCTCGAGATCATTCGCGAGGAAAATATGCCGATTAAGAAGATCGTCGTGGCCAGCTCGCAGGCGGTTTACAGCGAAGGCGCGGCGACCTGCCCGAAGCACGGTTTGGTTTTTCCTCCGGTCCGCCCGCTCGAACAACTGCAGTGGGGCGACTGGCAGGTGCATTGCCCGATCTGCGGCGCAGTCACGGCGAGCGCGCCGACGCCGGAAAACGCTCCCGTGGGCGGCGAGACGGTTTACGGCCTAACGAAAATCGACCAGGAAAAACTTGTGCTGCTCTGGGGCAAACAGATCGGCATCCCCACCGTCGCGCTCCGCTACTCCTGCACCTACGGCCCCCGCCAATCCATCTTCAATCCTTACACCGGCGTGATCGCGATTTTCTGCACGCGCTTGCTTAACGATCTCCCGCCCGTCCTCTACGAAGATGGCGAGCAAACCCGTGATTTTTCCTTCGTCGAAGACATTGCGCGGGCCAACCTCCTCGCCGCCACGAGCGACCAGCTCGACGGCCTTCCCGTTAATGTCGGAAGCGGTCGCGGCGTTCCCATCCGCGAAGTGGCGCAACAAATTTCCGAGTCGTTAGGCATTCAGATCGCGCCCGAAGCGAAGGGCGAATTTCGTCCCGGCGAAATGCGCCATCTCACGAGCGACACCGCGCGCATCCGCGCCGCCGGCTACACAGCGCAGGTCGATCTCGCGCAGGGCATTGGCCGTTATCTCGATTGGATCCGCGCCCAGGCCGACGTGCGCGACTATTTCAGCGAAGCCGCCGATATTTTGCGCAGCAAAGGCATCGTTCATCGGGTCAAAGCGACGTAGAGCGCGTTCGATTGTAGGGCGACCGCTTCGGTTGTCCCGGTTCAGTTCAGGCAGAAACTGGGCAAGCGAAGCGCCCGCCCTACAATTGCGGAACGCCGCGATTTTTCCGCAGCAAAGATATCCGCGCCCGAGTAATGGTGGATGCGATGAGCGTCCCGATCGCGAGCCCCGATTTCCATTCCTCCGTAGTCGATCACGCGCGCAAGGATTTCCCGCTCCTCGACGCGCGCTCGACCGTCGCCGATGCCCTCGCGCGCATCCGAGCAGAGGGCGTCGGCGAGCGCGTCATCTATTTTTTCGCGGTCGATGAGGAGGAGCGGCTCGTCGGCGTGCTCCCGACACGGCGTTTGTTGACGGCGCCGCTCGAGACCCGCCTCGAGGAGATCATGGTCCGGCGCGTCATCACCATTCCGGCGAGCGCGACGGTCCTGGAAGCGTGCGAATTTTTCGTGCTCTACAAGTTTTTCGCCTTCCCGGTGGTAGACGAAGAGCGGCGCGTCATCGGGATCGTCGACGTGAGCCTTTTCGCGGAAGAAATGTTGCAGGCGGGTGAGCGGGAAGGCGGCACGCCCTTCGCCTCGGCGGAGCAGGACGCGATCTTCGAGGCGATCGGTTTTCATCTCTCGCAGGTTCGGGGCGCCTCGCCTTTGCGGGTCTTTCGCTATCGCTTCCCCTGGCTCCTCGCGACGGTCACGGCGGGCACCGCCTGCGCGCTCCTCGCGGGCGCGTTCGAGGCGACGCTCGCGCAGAGTCTGGTCATCGCGTTTTTCCTCACCCTCGTCCTCGGGCTGAACGAGAGCGTGAGCATGCAATCGATGACGGTCACGATTCAGGCCTTGCGGGCCAGTTCGCCGACGCGCCGCTGGTTCGTCGAAAATCTGCGCCGCGAATGCGCGACCGCGCTCCTCCTCGGCCTCGCCTGCGGGCTGCTCGTCGGTGCCATCGTCTGGTTTTGGCGCGGCGACCTGGCGGCCGCGGGCGTGATCGCTACCAGCAT
>JBBQHV010000285.1:0-2803 GCA_038324295.1 Chthoniobacterales bacterium | reverse complement strand
CATTCTGAAAATGGCCAAGGCCCTCGGGGTAAGCGAAAACATTCTCGCCCGCGGCAACAGCATCAATCAGTTCGCCGAGAACGACGAGTGGCCGGCCTTGCAGGAAGAACTGGAGGCGACCCAGAACGAGGTCAAGGCCTCGATGCAATCGCACCGCGACCAGGACCTGGTTATACTCGTTAGTCTGGGCGGCTGGATTCGCGGGACGCAGGTGGTGAGCGGTGTGGTCGCGAAAAATTACGACGAAAAACTCGCCCAGGTTCTGCGCCAGCCGGAGCTGGTGCGCTTCATGCATTCCAAGCTCGGCCAGATCTCGCCCGAAATGCAAAACGATCCGCTCGTCAAAAGCGTCGGCGCAAAGCTCGGCGGGATCGAGAAAATCGTCGCCACGCCTTTCGGCAAGTCGCTTTCCCCCGACGAAGTGACGCGCCTGCAAAGCGCGGTCAATCAGCTCATGCAGGAGATTCAGAGGAAGGACTTATGAGGCGCCTCTGGTCGAAGTTTTGCCTGGTCCTCTGCCTCGGCGCGTTCAGCCTCCCGGCCTTCGCCGAGACCGACCAGGAAGTGGCGGCGCGCGCCGTCGCGCTCGATGTGGCGGGGGCCTTTTCCAACGACGGGTTCAAATTGCGCGATGGCCACTGGTCGGGGGTGCTTGCGCCTAACGAGAGCAAACTTCTCGCGGTCAATCTTTACTCCGGAAACCAATACTGGTTTTCGGTCGGCGCGACCGATCCGGGCAAGCGGCTCGCGGTCGAGGTCTTCGACGAGCTGGGCGCACCGGTCACGACCGAGAAATATCACGCGGATGGCAAGGCGGCTGCTGGTCTGAGTGTCGCGAACAGCGGCCAATACTTCGTCCGGTTAGGGTTGGAGGAAGGCGGCCCCGCGGCAGTATGTTTCGTCTACAGCTACAAATGATGCGCCCGGCCCGGGCTTTCCTTGCCTTGCTCGCGGCCGCCGCCCTCTCCAGCGGATGCGGAAGCAGCGGCGGGCCCAAGACCGGCATGCTCTCGGGCACGATCGGAAACTGGTATGCGGTCAGCGCCAGCCAGACCCCGTTCTATCGTTACGGCCCCCAGCAGGGTAACGGACCCGACGAGCAACTGCCGAAGGACACGCTCCTGAAAGTGATCCGGCCTTCCTTCGGCTACGTCAAAGTGCAGCTGCAAGCTGGCGGCGACGGTTATGTCGCGAGCGAAGACATCGCACCGGCCTCGGCCGCGCTCGTCATGGAAAAACTTGCGCCGCCGACTCCGGACGTGCCGCTGGTGGCCTCGCACGACGGGCCTGCCGAGGAGCAATTTCGCTTAAACTCGAGCGATCCGCGTTTGATCGCGCCGCCCGAGCCGCTCCCGGAAGCGAGCCCGACACCTGAATTTCGTTAGGCGGCGCGGGCGGCGCGGCCTGGCGATTTCTTCTCCATGATTTCGCTCCAGATTTTTTTTGAAGGCTACGTCCAGGGAGTGGGCTTTCGCTGGTCGGTGAAACGGATCGCGACCGGGTTCGAGGTCACCGGCTGGGTGCAAAATCTGCCCGACGGCCGGGTCGAGTTGCAGGTCAATGGCGAGGAGGCGGAAGTGCGCGCGTTTGTCGAGGCGATCGGCCAGAGCGAATTGCGGGCCCACATTCGCAGGCAGAACGAATTCATTCTGGCCGAGCCGCCGCGGACCCGCGGATTCGAGATTCGTCATGACTGAGCCGGCCGTTGCGGTCCGCGGTCTCAGCAAAGTCTTCACGATCCCGTTCCGCCGCACCCGGCTCGTCGCGGTCCGCGAGCTCAACCTGGAAGTGGCGCCGGGGCAGGTTTACGGCCTCCTCGGGCCTAACGGATCGGGCAAGAGCACGACGCTGAAAATCATCCTCGGGCTCGTCTCACCGAGCAGCGGGACCACGGCAATCTTCGGGCGCGACAGTCGCGAAGTGGGGAGCCGCGAGGCGGTCGGTTTCCTCCCCGAGAATCCCTATTTCTACAAGTATCTCACCGGGAGCGAGACGCTGCGCTTCTACGGAAAACTCTGCGGCTTGCGCGGCGCGCGGCTCGCGGCGCGGACGGACGAGCTGCTCGATCTCGTCGGGCTGCAGGAGGCGCGAAGCCGGCGCCTCGGCGGTTATTCGAAAGGGATGTTGCAACGCATCGGCCTCGCCCAGGCGCTCATCCAGGAGCCCAGGCTGGTCGTGCTCGACGAGCCGACCGCGGGCGTCGATCCGGCCGGCTCGCGCGCGATTTGCGATTTGATTCTCGATCTGAAAAAGCGCGGCATCACGGTCTTGCTTTCCTCGCATCTGCTCGCTCAGGTGCAGGAGATTTGCGATCGCGTCGGGATCCTCGCGCAGGGCGTGCTCGTGCGTGAAGGGCGGGTGGAAGATCTGCTCGCAATTGAAAATCAGACCGAGCTGATCCTGCAAAACGCCACGCCCGAAGTGCTCGCGGAGATCGCGAAAGTCCTCGCAAAATCGCCCGCGAAACTGGTCGAACAACGGCAACCGCAGACGACCTTGGAAAAGCTTTTCCTCGACGCGACTCGTTCGAACGATGCCGACTAATCCCGCCGCCGCCCGGCGTCCCGTGCACCGGGTGTTTTCCTTTTCCCGGGTGGCCGCCCTCACCGGCAACACCTTCACCGAGCTCGTTAGGCTAAAGGTCTTTTACTTCCTTCTCCTTTTCGCCCTCCTCCTCATCGGCAGCTCGGCCTTCATGGCGCAGATCAGTTTTCAGGAGGAATTTCAGGTCCTGAAGGACGTGTCGTTAGGCGCGATGAGCATCTTCACTTCCCTCCTCGCGATCGTCGCCACCGCCCAGCTC
>JBBQHV010000284.1:0-2816 GCA_038324295.1 Chthoniobacterales bacterium | reverse complement strand
TGCAGGTTTCGCAACGGCCGCCCTCGGTGTTGAAGGAAAACCGGCTCGCGCTGTAGCCGCGCACGCGCGAGACCGGCAACTGCGCGAAGAGGCTGCGGATTTCGTCGAAGACCTTGATGTAGGTCGCGGGGGTGGAGCGGGAGGTCTTGCCGATCGGCGACTGGTCAACTTCGTAGATTGCTTCGATGGCTTCCGCGCCGGCGATCTGGGGAGCGCACGCGCCTCGCGTGCCGGCGATGGCGCCCCCGCCATTGCGAACTTTTCCTTCGCGCGAAGTTTTCGGCGAGGCGCCGAAAACAGGTCCGCCGCGGCGACCGCTCCCCAGAGCTTGCTCCACCGCCGGGAGGAGGACCGAGCGCATGAGGGTGGACTTGCCCGAGCCGGAAATGCCGGTGATGACGGAAAGCCGGCCGATCGGAAAACGCGCGTCGACGTTCTTTAAGTTGTTCGTGCTCGCATCGCGCACTTCCAGCCAATCCTCCACTTCGCCTAACGACCGCCGCGATTTTCGCACGGGATGACAAAGCGGCTCGCGCAAGCAGCGCCCGGTCTGCGATTCCGACACTTCCTTGATGTCGCGCAACGTCCCTGCGGCTACGACTTCGCCGCCCTGCACGCCCGCTCCCGGGCCGAGATCGATGATGTGATCGGCCCAGCGCATCGTTTCCTCGTCGTGCTCGACGATGACGAGCGAATTTCCTTTTTCGCGCAACGCGCTCAGCGTTTCGAGAAGCCGGATGTTGTCGCGCGCGTGCAAACCGATGGTCGGCTCGTCGAGCACGTAAAGAACGCCGCGCAAGTTCGAGCCGAGCTGGGCGGCGAGCCGGATACGCTGCGATTCGCCGCCGCTCAAAGTTTTGGCGGAACGCCCAAGCTGAAGATAACCGAGCCCGACGTTTTCCATGAAGCGAAGGCGCTGCTCGATCTCCGGGACGAGATCGGCCGCGATCACTTTTTGAGTGCCGCGGAAACGGAGCTTGCCGACGAGGGCGAGCGCTTCTCCAGCCGAGCGGGCGGCGAACTCGTCGATCGTTTTTCCCTGCAGGCGCACGTGCCGCGCGACCGCATTCAGGCGCGAGCCGTGGCAATCCGGGCAGGGCACGGCTTCGCCTTCTTCGACCGACTCGAACTGTCGCTCGGCGCTGAGCTCGTTCTCGAGGATCGAGTCGCCCGTCTCCTCCTCGCCGCGCTGCACCTTCTCGTTCCAGATTTCGCCGAAGCCGTTGCAGGTCTCGCAGCAGCCGTGCGGCGAGTTGAATGAGAACACACGCGGGTCGAGCTCCTCGAAGGCGCGGCCGCAACCGGGGCAGCTCATCTCCGTGCTCATGACGGTGAGGCGATTTTTCGCGTCGAGGAGGTGGGCGGTGCCGCGGCCAATCTGGAGGGCGCGCTGCACGAGATTGCGCGCCTTGAGAATGCGCTTCGCATCGATCGCGCCCACGACCGCGTCGATCGTGTGTTCCTTGAAACGCTCGAGCTTTTGAAATTGTTTGATCGGGATGAGCTGGCGATCGACGTAGAGGGTGTCGAACCCCTGACGCTCGGCCCAGCGCGCGACTTTGGTGTGGAAACCTTTGCGCGCCTTAACGAGCGGCGCGAGGACCTTGAGCGGTCCGCGGCGCGCCGCCGTTTCCAACTGCCTAACAATCGCGGCCAGGGTCTGTTTTTCCACGGGCAGATCGCAGTCGGGGCAAAATTGTGTGCCGGTTTTGGCGAAGAGAAGCCGGAGGAAATGATAAACCTCGGTCACGGTCGCGACCGTTGACTTGCCGCCCCCGCGGGTGACGCGCTGCTCGATCGCAACTGTCGGCGG
Source organism: Chthoniobacterales bacterium (assembly GCA_038324295.1). Classification (GTDB taxonomy): domain Bacteria; phylum Verrucomicrobiota; class Verrucomicrobiia; order Chthoniobacterales; family UBA10450; genus Palsa-1392. The sequence continues at coordinate 1,003 of JBBQHV010000284.1, read as the reverse complement.
GAGACCTTCGATGAGATCGACATCCGGTTTCTCCAGCTGCTCGACAAACTGGCGTGCGTAGGGCGACATGCTGTCGAGAAAACGGCGCTGGCCTTCCGCGAAAAGGAGGTCGAAAGCGACGGTCGATTTACCCGAACCGCTGAGCCCGGTAATGACGACCATTTTGTCGCGTGGGATGGCGAGCGAAATGTTCTTGAGATTGTGTTCGCGTGCGCCGTGGATGGCGATCGCACGATCGCGCCGGGCTGCGAGACCTCCGGGGAGCACACGCGCCTCGCGTGTTCCGTTCGGCGCCTCGCCGAACGGCTCTTCGGCGGCGCGCAAGAGCGGCTCTTCGTCGTTAGGCAAGGCATAGTCGGAGGAACTTTTCCCCAGCAGGTCGCGCAGATACTGGCCGGTGTATGAGTTCACAACTTTCGCGAGCGCTTCGGGCGTGCCCGTCGCGACCAGTCTCCCGCCTTCTTCGCCCCCTTCCGGGCCGAGATCGACGATCCAATCGGCGCACTTCATCACCTCGAGATTATGCTCGATCACGACAATCGAATTACCCGCCTCGACCAGGCGTTGAAAGAGCCTGACGAGCAGCGCAACGTCGTCAAAGTGCAACCCGGTGGTCGGCTCGTCGAAGATGAAAAGGTTGTTCTGCTTGTCGTTAGGCGCGTTTCCCTCCGCCAGATGCCGGACGAGCTTGAGCCGCTGCGATTCGCCGCCCGAGAGAGTGTTCAAGGGCTGTCCGAGCCGCACATAGCCGAGGCCGACTTCCTCGAGAATGGCGAGCGGTTGCGCGAGCTTTTCCGACTCGCCTAACGAGATGAAAAATTTCACCGCCTCGCGCACCGTCAGCTCGAGCAGGTCGTGAATCGAGCGGCCTTCCAGCTTGACCTTGAGCACGTGCGGCTGGAAGCGTTTGCCTTCGCATTCCGCACAGCGCACGTAGAGATCGCTCAGGAATTGCATCTCCACTTTTTCGAACCCGGTCCCGCCGCAACGCTCGCAACGGCCG
>JBBQHV010000283.1:0-2860 GCA_038324295.1 Chthoniobacterales bacterium | reverse complement strand
ACCCTCCCGCTCGTCGCCCTCGCCGTCGGCGCGGGCGGCTGGCTCATCGCCCGCCGCGCGGTGGCGCCGATTCAGCGGATCACCGCGCAAGCGGAAAAAATTTCCGTTTCCGATCTGAACCAGCGAATGCCGCCCCCGCCCGCGAAAGACGAGATCGGCGATCTGACTCGGGTCTTGAACGAGATGTTCGATCGCCTGCAGGGAAGCTTCGAACAAGTCACTCGATTCACTTCCGATGCCTCGCATGAACTGAAAATGCCGCTCACCTTGATGCAGGCGGAGGTGGAGAGCGCGCTCGAGTCGGGTTCCTTCGACTCCGGGGAACGCCAACGGCTGACCGATCTGAGCGAGCAATGCACCCGGCTGTCGCAAATCGTCGACGGTTTGCTCCTCCTCTCGCGCGCCGACGACCGCCGCCTCGCGCTCGAGCAGGAGCCGGTGGATCTCGTTAGGCTGGTGCGCGAGCTATTGGAAGACGCCGAGATTCTGGCCGAACCGGCCGGACTGACTCTAAAATGTGAGCTAGCCGGCGAAGTCGTGGCCTTCGGCGACCGGCGACTGCTCGCCCGGGCCGTGATGAACCTGATCGATAACGCGATCAAGTACAACCACGCCGGCGGCGAAATAACGATCGCGGCCTCGGCGGAAGGCGAGCAGGCGGTCCTGAGAATCAGCAATACCGGCCCCGGCATTCCCCGCGGGCTGGGCGAAAAAATCTTCGATCGGTTCTACCGTGGCGATCCTTCGCACAGCGACGAAAGGCCCGGGCACGGACTTGGCTTGAGCATCGCGCGCGAGATCACCCGCGCCCATGGCGGCGACCTCCTCCTCGTTCGCTCCGATTTCCAATCGACCGTATTTTATCTCGTCCTCCCGCTCGCGAGGGCGGCCGCTGAAGGGATCGAGCATTCGCCTTTCGATCGCGCGGAATCGAGGCCGGGATGATGCGGAGCGCACCATTTTATTTCCTGGAGGCGGAACCGTCGTTTTCGCTCGTCGTCCCTTTCTTTAATGAAAAGGAAAACGTCGCGGCGGTCTGCCGGGAATTAAGATTGGTCCTCCGCAGCATGCTCCCCGGCGGCGAGGTGATTCTGATCGACGACGGGAGCACGGATGGGACCGCCGAAGTAATGGACCGGCTGGCTGTGACCTGGCCGCAATGTCGAGTGTATCACCTGCCGGAAAATCAGGGACAATCGGCGGCCTTGCTCTTCGGCTTCGGCAAAGCCCGCGCGCCCGTCATCGTGACAATGGATGGGGATGGGCAGAACGATCCGCGCGACATCCCGAGGTTGCTCGCTCGGCTGGAAGAAGACGCTGGGATGGTGGTCGGAATCCGGACGCCGCGTCAGGATTCCTGGCCGCGTCGAATCATCTCCCGCCTGGCCAATCTCGTTCGCGCTTATTGGCTGGGCGACGGGGTTTCTGATGCGGGCTGTGCGCTCAAGGTCTTCCGGCGAGAAGTGGCCGGGGCCTTCATCCCAATTCGGACGCTTTATTCTTTTATGCCGGCCCTCGCGGTGGCGGCCGGTTATCGTGTCATCGAAGAACCGGTGAGTCATCGGTCTCGCCCGCACGGCCGCTCGAAATATACGGTGCGCAGTTTTCTCGTTTTGCCGATCGTGGATTTCATCGGCCTCGGCTGGTTTAGCTCGCGCCGCTGCCGGGCCCGATTGCCTCTCGCAAATCGATCGACCCCGCCAGGCTGGTTGAGCCGGCAAGCGGCGGCGGTTTTCTGGGTCTTGCTGATCGGTCTAAGTGTTCTCCTTCCTTTCCTGCTACAAAAAAACGTAAGTCTGCCGGGAGCACGAAAAATGGGCGTGGCTCGTGCCGAGCGGATCGCTCTTCACCAGGTGCCGGGGGGAACTTTGGGAGCAGAGCTACTCCGGCAGGAAGGGGGACACCTGAAATGGCGGATCGACGTCCAGCTTCCGCACTCCCGCGACTTCGCTGAAGTGGATATCGATGCGATCGACGGGCATGTGCTCATGGTCACGAAAGAATCCGCGGAGGACGAACGTTTCGAGATGGCGGCGGAGGATCGCGCGGTTAACCCAGGGCTGCGCCAGCCCCGTTAGGCAGGAGGTAAGATCGGTCCAGATGGAACCGGGACAAGCCATCGTGACTCATCCTCTTTCTTTTAATTACGGTCGCGCGACCTTCGCCCTGATTCTTCTCGGGACCGGACTGCACCTCGCCTATAGCACGCATCTCGAACTGGCCGGAGATGAGGCCTATTACTGGCTCTGGTCGCGCCATCCGGACATCTGCTACCTCGATAAGGGGCCAATGATCGCGTGGCTGATTCGCGCCGGGACATTTCTTTTTGGGCAAACCGTCTTCGGCGTTCGCTTTTTTGCCATCCTCCTCGCGGCTGGAACGGGCGCCGGCCTTTATTTGTTAGGGCGCGACCTTTTCTCGCCGCGCGCCGCTTTCTGGACGGTCGTCCTGGCCAGCCTGACTCCGTTGTTTGCAGTGGGCGCTGCTCTCATGACTATCGACACAGTCTATGTCTTCTTCTGGACCTGGGCGGCCTGGACCTTCTGGCGTGCGAAAGACGAGCGGCGGCTTTCTTGGTGGATTCTGACCGGAGTCATCGTCGGTTTCGGCATTCTTTCAAAGTACACCGCGGTTATCGAGCTGCTTTCCTTTACCGTTTTTTGTTTTTGGAACGCGGACAGCCGGTCGCATTTTCGCCGTCCCACCTTCTGGGTCATGTGTGGGACGGCGCTCCTCTTTTTCCTGCCGTCCATCGTTTGGAATATCCAGCATGACTGGCCGACCAGTCGCTGGCTGTTGCAGCGCGGCGGGCTTGACGAAGGTTTCTCGATTCATCCGTCCGACGTGCTGAGTTTTCTCG
>JBBQHV010000282.1:0-2870 GCA_038324295.1 Chthoniobacterales bacterium | reverse complement strand
CGGACGATCCGCAGCGCCATGGTGGACTCGGCTTACTCTACGCCTACATGCACAGAAAGGAGGATGCCATCCGAGAAAGTCGTCGAGCCGTTGAGCTCGATCCTGAAAGCCAGGATGCGTTTCACGGTGCCCTTGAGCAGGGCAATCTGGCCCTCGTCTATGCACTTGTCGGCGAACCCGACCAGGCGATCCCGCTGATCGAGCGTCTCCTTTCCACACCCGGCGCGGTCGACGGGACTGATTTCCCGGCAAACATCACGCTGGCAGATCTTCGTCTGCGCTGGGAGTGGGACTTGCTCCGTAGCAACCCGCGTTTCCAGAAGATTCTCGCCGGGCCGGAACCTAAAACGGTCTATCGCTAATGTCCCCAGCGCGATGTTGGACCGACACCGCCGCCCGGTGCACTCTGGCTTCGCCGCAGATTAAAAGAAACCTTGCGCCCGGGGACGCGCTCTAAGTCGCTGAACCGATTCATCATCGTCGGCTCCAGCCGATCACAACCGCTTCACGCTTATGGCATCTTCCACTGTACTTTTCCGCCGCTCCCGTCGCCCGAGTCTTCGCGCGCTTCTCCTCGGCCCGCTCCTTGCCATTTCCGCTCTCGCCGCGGATGAATCTTCCTCGCCGTCGTCCATGACTGAAAACCCGTTATTGCAGGAGAGCACGCTCGACTTTCACTACCCGCCTTTCGACAAGATCAAGGACGCGCATTTTGCGCCCGCTTATGAAAAGGGCATGGCCGATCAATTGAAGGAGATCGAGCCGATCGCCAACAACCCGGAGCAACCAACTTTCGAAAACACGATTGTCGCTCTTGAAAAAACCGGCGATCTCCTCGACCGGGTCGACCGCATTTTTTCCAACCTCACGAGCGCCAATACCAACCCGGCTTTGCAAAAAATCGAAACCGAGATGGCGCCAAAACTCGCTGCGCAGCAGGACGCCATCTTCCTCAACGGCCCGCTCTTCAAACGGATCGAGACCATTTACAACAACCGGGAAACACTCGGTCTCGACGAGGAAGCCCAATGGCTGGTCGAGCGTTACTACAAGGATTTCGTCCGCGCCGGCGCGAAACTCTCCGATCCGGACAAGACCAAGCTCAAGGCGATGAACGCGGAGCTGGCGGAATTGCAGACGAAATTCGCGCAGAACGTCCTCAAGGAAAAAAACGCCGAGTCAATCGTGGTCGATAGTCGAGAAAATCTCAAAGGCTTTGCCGATAACGAAATCAAGACCGCTGCGCAGGCTGCCAAGGAAGAGAAGAAGGAAGGCAAGTTTGTCCTCCCCCTCCTCAACACGACGCAGCAGCCCGCCCTAACGAGTCTGAAAAACCGCGCTCTGCGCGAGCGAATCATGAAGACTTCGCTCGCCCGCAATAGTCATGGCGGCGAGTGGGACAATCGCCAGGTCGTTCTGCGCACCGTGAAGTTGCGCGCCGAACGCGCCAACCTCCTCGGCTACCCCAATCACGCCGCCTACCAATTGGCCGATCAAACCGCGAAGAACGTCGAAACAGTCAACAAGTTGCTTGCCGAGCTCGCCCCGCCTGCGGTCGCGAACGCGCGCAAAGAAGTCGCCGACATGCAGAAGCTCATCGACAAGGAGAAAGGAGGCTTCCAGCTCGCCTCCTGGGATTGGGCTTTTTATTCCGATCAGGTGCGGCAGGCCCGCTACGCCTTCGATGAGTCGGAGATCAAACCGTATTTCGAGATCAACCATGTCCTCACCGACGGCGTCTTCTATGCCGCCAACCAGCTCTACGGCATCACCTTTAAGGAACGTCACGACCTCCCGGTCTATCAGCCCGACGTGCGCGTCTTCGACGTGACCGATAAGGACGGCAAACCGCTCGCCATTTTCCTCGCCGACTACTACGCGCGTTCCTCAAAACGGGGCGGCGCCTGGATGAGCGCCTACGTCAGCCAGAGCGAATTGTTGGACCGGAAGCCGGTCGTCGCCAACCATCTCAACATTCCAAAGCCGGAAGCGGGAGAGCCGACCCTGCTCACCTTCGACGAAGTAACGACGATGTTTCACGAATTCGGTCACGCTCTGCACGGCATGTTTTCCCACGTGAAATACCCGCGCTTCGGGGGCACGAGCGTGCCCCGCGATTTCGTCGAGTATCCCTCGCAGGTGAACGAAATGTGGGCCACCTGGCCGCAGGTCCTAGAGAATTACGCGAAGCATTACAAGACCGGAAAGCCGATGCCGAAGGAGCTGCTCGACAAAGTCCTGGCCGCGGAAAAGTTCAATCAGGGCTTCAAGACGACCGAGTATCTCGCAGCCACGCTGCTCGACCAGGCCTGGCACCAAATCTCGCCCGCCGAAGTGCCTAACGACGCCCTCGCTTTTGAAGCAGCCGCCTTGCAGAAAGCCGGGGTCGATCTACCGACTGTCCCGCCGCGCTATCGCACCACTTATTTCTCGCACGCCTTCGCCGGCGGCTACAGCGCCGGTTACTACAGCTACATCTGGAGCGAGGAACTCGACGCCGACAGTGTCGAGTGGATGAAACAGCACGGCGGCCTGAAGCGCGAGAACGGCGACCATTTCCGCGACACCCTTCTCTCCCGGGGCGGGAGCAAGGACGCGATGAAGCTCTTCCACGATTTCACCGGGCGCGACCCGTGGATCGAGCCGCTCCTGAAACGCCGCGGCCTCGATGGCGCCGTGCCGGAGAAAGCCGGGAGCGAGGCTCCGCCACCGCCAGGCTAGCTGTTGTAGCCGGGGGCGTTGACCCCGGCGGGGATTGGCTTGGCCACACATACACCCCCCGGGGTCATCGCCCCCGGCTACAACTGTCGCCTGAAAAAAAATTCCAAAAGGACGCTTGCGCGATCCATTACTTTGCGCTACAAAGCTAC
>JBBQHV010000281.1:0-2900 GCA_038324295.1 Chthoniobacterales bacterium | reverse complement strand
CGAGGATGCGTATGTCATCGACAGCTCCAACCTCACGATCGACGGCGTGGTCGGCGAAATTATCGGCCGCCTGAAATTGAAAGGCCTAACGATCGCCTCGTGAGCCCCTGGTACGTCGTCGGCTACAATTTGTCGCGCTGGGTCGCGCGACTTTTCTTTCGCTACCGCGTCATTCATCCAGAGCGGGTTATTCCGGAGGGGCCGGTCATCCTCGCGATGAATCATGAGAGTTATCTCGACCCACCACTCGCCGGGATCGCCTGCCGGCGCGCGATTTATTTTCTCGCCCGCAAGACGCTTCTCGACCTCCCGGTGCTCGGGCCCATCCTCCCGAAGCTCAACGTCATCCCGGTCGATCAGGAAGGCGGCGATCGCAGCGCGCTTAAGGCGCTCATCCGCGCTTTGCGCGCCGGTCATTGCGTCCTCGTTTTTCCGGAAGGCGCGCGCACGCTCGATGGCAACCTGCAGCCGCCGCAGCCGGGAGTGGGTTTCGTGATTGCCAAGACGCTCGCGCCGGTCGTGCCGATGCGCGTTTTCGGCTCCCATCGCGCCCTTCCCCGCGGCGGCGGCAGGTTGCGCTTCTGTCCGATCACGATCGTGGTGGGCGAGCCGCTTCGCTTCACCGCCGCGGAGGTCGCGGGTAATGGTCGCGAAGTTTATTCCCGTCTCAGCGAGCGAGTGATGGAGGCAATCGCCGCGCTCCACGCGTAGACAAGCGGCTTCTGTAGCGGCGGTCTGTGTCCGTCGAGCCTTCCGCTGGAATCCACGTTCTGCGACGGTCACAGACCGCCGCTACAGGAGGAGCCGCCCCAATTGCGCCTCATGGCTGGCCGCCGATCTTCGCGCGAATGGATTTGCCCGCGCCACCGACCGCTCCGCCGCGCCCGGCCCGCGCGCCGGTTAACGGCCTCAAGTTGATGCTCGTCATCGTCTTCCTTTTTGTCCTCGCCGCAATTTACGGGCAATGGCAACACTGGAAACGCGACACCGCCGTGCAGGCAACGATCGTTTCCCAGCCTAACGTTTCTCCGTCTCCGCCGCCCACGCCCTCGCCTAACGAGCGCTAACGATTTCCGGTTTGCGTCGAATAAGCTCGGACCGGACCGTGTCTCATCATCTTATGAAGAAAATTCTCCTTCTGCCGCTCACTGCGGCGCTCGCCCTTGCCTTCACTTCCTGCGGAAAACAGGAGAGCGAGGCGGAACGAAAGGCCGCGATCGATCGCGAAGCGGAGCAACGCCTCGAGGCCGAGCATCAGACCGAGGAAAAAGCGAAGCTCGCGCAACAACAGGCCGACCTTGAAGCGCGCGAAGCAGCCCTCGCCGCGAAGGAAAACCAACCGGCCGCCACCGCCACGCCGGCGCCGGCAAAGTCCTCCGCGAAATCTACCAGCGACGCGGCTGAGACCGGGACCTACGCCACCTTCTATCGCCGGCTCGATCCTTACGGCGATTGGATGGAGACGAGCAATTACGGTTACGTTTTTCAACCGCGTCAGGCGGCGCAATCGCGCAGCTGGCGGCCTTACACCGATGGGCATTGGGTTTACACCGACGCCGGTTGGACCTGGATATCCGCCGAGAAATTCGGCTGGGCCACCTATCACTACGGACGCTGGATTCGGTTGCGCGAGGTCGGCTGGGTCTGGGTTCCGGGCGAACAATGGGCGCCCGCCTGGGTTTCGTGGCGGAAGGGAAATGATTATGTCGGTTGGGCGCCGCTCCCGCCCGACGCGCACTTCGATCGCCAGACCGGCATTCACAATTGGGCGGACAATTATTACGACATCGGTCCCGAGCAATACGCCTTCGTCCCGGCGAAAGAATTCGGTGGCGCGCTCAGCATCCAGGTGATCGTTCCGACAGAGCGCAATGTCACGATCATCAACCAGACGACGAACGTCACGAACATCACCTACCACAACTCGGTCGTGGTCGATCGCGGCCCGAGCTATGACGACCTGCGCGCGCGCAGTCGCCACCCGATCGAACGCTTGCGGCTCGAGCGGACGCAAAATTTCAACGAAGAGCGTCCCGTAATTCGCGGTGAGGTCGTGGCGATGCCCGCGCCGGATTTCCGGCCGGCGCAACCCGGGGCGCGCCCGCAGCGGGTGCAACGGAAGATTCAGCAGCCGAAGGCGGAGCGGGGTTGGGAAGGGATCCGCGATACGCAGGCCGCGCAAAAGGCACGCGCCAAGATGCAATCGGAAGCGACCCCGCCGCCCAATTTGCCGCCTAAGAAAGTCGTCACGCCAGCAGCGCCCGCGCCCACTCCGGCTCCCAAGGCAACGCCCGCGCCGACTCCGGCGCCCAAGGCGACGCCCGCGCCGACTCGGCCGGTCGTGAAGCGCACGACTCCGCCGCCGGCAGCGACCGCGAGACCGGCTCCGACACGCCCGGTTGTTAACCGAGCGAGACCTGCTCCGACACGCCCGATCGTTAGGCGAGCGACTCCGGCGCCGACCGCCACACAGACCCCATCCGCCAGCGCGGCCCCATCCGCCACTCCAACCGCGTCCCCCGCTTCAAGCGCATCCCCCAGTCCAACCGCCTCCGCCTCGCCGAGCCTGAATCCAAAACAGGAAAAGCGGCAGGAACGCTTGAAAGCTCGGCGTGCGGAAAAGCGGAAAGAACGCCAGGCGGAAAAGGCGGCCTCACCCACGCCGAGCGAAACGCCGTTGCCCGGGAAAAAGAATCGGCGGCCCGGACCGCAGCCGAACCAGCCCTAACGAATGCAGTTGTTCCGGGGAGCGCGGGCGCCCCGCGCTCCCCGGAAAAAAGCCCCGCGCTCGCGCGACGGTCGCTCTGGATTCGCCTAACGAGCCTCTTCGGCCAGCTTGCGCGCGTAGGCGAGGGTGTCGATCGCGTCCGGCGTCTTGTCGCGCCGGATCGCTTTGATGC
>JBBQHV010000280.1:0-2922 GCA_038324295.1 Chthoniobacterales bacterium | reverse complement strand
CGGGATCGGCGGTCATATGAATGACGAAGACGAATCGCTCTTCGCCTGGGACGAGCAGGCTTATCGCGCCGGAGTCGAGCGCGAGGTCAACGAGGAGGTGCAGATCGAGACCGCGTTTGAAGACCGGATCGTCGCGCTCCTAAACGACGACACGACCGAGGTCGGCCGTGTTCATCTCGGCGTCGTGCATGTTTTTCGTCTGCGGGAAGAGAAGGTGCAAAAGCGCGAGGCGATGATCACCAACCTGGCTTTTTTGACCAAAGCCGAACTCCTCAACCGCCGCGACAATCTCGAGACCTGGTCGCAAATCTGCGTCGACCATCTCGAACGATTGTTAGCCTAACGAGAAGTGTTCTTCTCTGGTCCCTCGCGGAACAAAGCCTCCGGGGAGCGCACGCGCCCTCGCGTGCTGGCGATGGCGCCCTCGCCATCGCGAACTTTGCTGCTGCCGCGCCCGAGGAAAAGTTCGTTGCGGCGAGGCGCCGCAACCAGCACGCGGGGGCGCGTGCGCTCCCCGGAGCCTCTTCGCTCCGTTCAGGAGGACAAGCTGACCGCGCACGTCCAAAGCAGCGCATCCAGCTCCTCCCGCGCGCGAGCCGCGAGCGCGCCCGCTGTCGCTCCATCGCGCAGGACGGCAAAAGTCGTCGAGCCCGAACCCGAAAGCAGCGCCGCCGCGACCTCTGGCTGTTCCCGCAACCAGCTCTTCATCCGAGCAAGGAAAACGTATTTCTCGAAGACCGGGCGCTCGAGATCGTTCTGCAAAGTCACTTCGCCTAACGACTGCGCGGCGTAATCGACTCCGGGCAATTCCCGCGAATCGCACCACTGCCGATAGGCCCAGGGCGTTGGCACGCCGAATTCCGGCTTCAAAAGCAGCAACGGCCAGCGCGGCAGCGCCGCCACCGGCTCGACAATCTCTCCTCTCCCGCGGCAAATCGCCGCGCTCCGGCAGATAAAAAACGGCACGTCCGAGCCGATCTCTGCGGCCAACCTCGTTAGGCGCGCGCGCGGCAGGACATTCCCCTGCAACTCATTCAAACCCAGAAGCGTGCTCGCCGCATCGCTGCTCCCACCCCCCAGCCCGGCGCCGTGCGGAATTTTTTTTCGTAAAGCGATCCGGACGTTTGGCTCCGCTTTTATTTCCGCGAAAAAACTGCGAGCCGCGCGCAGGACCAGATTGTCCTCGCCCGCCGGAAGAGTGGGATCGTCGCAGGCAAATTCGAGCCCGCCGGCGTTGTCCTGGGGTTCGATCGTGAGCTCGTCGCCTAACGAAATCGGCGCCATGAGCGTCTCGATTTCGTGAAAACCATCCTCCCGCCGGCGCAGGATTTGGAAGCGCAAATTGATCTTCGCAGGCGCGAAAAGCTGCATAGGTTGGAAGTTTCGAATAGCCACGGATTAACACGGATCAAACACGGATGCAGAAGGTATCTCATCCATTCGTGAAAATCCGTGTCGATCCGTGGCCGAAAAAATCTCTTCCTAGCCGAACGAATGAACGCGCCGTCCGCCAGAGTCGATCCACGCCAGGGCATCATCGTCGCGCTTGATTTGCCGACTCGTGCACGAGCCATCGAGATGGTGCGCGCTCTCTCCCCGCACCCCGGCCTTTTCAAAATCGGCCTCCAGCTTTTCATCGCCGAGGGACCGGAAATCGTCCGCGCCGTGCGCGACCTCGGCGGACGCGTCTTTCTCGATCTCAAGCTGCACGACATCCCCAACACGGTCGGGCGGGCGGTCGAGAGCGTGAGTTCGTTAGGCGCGGAAATGTTGACGCTCCACTTGAACGGCGGTCGCGCCATGATCGAAGCGGCGCTGGAGGGGGCGCCGGCAGAAATGCTTCTCCTCGGAGTGACCGTTCTGACGAGCGCCGATGAGAGCGTGCTGCGCGAAACCGGCGTCGCCACCGCAGTCGAAGAGCAGGTCCTGCGACTCGCTCAACTGGGCGTGGCAAGCGGGCTGCGCGGTCTCGTCGCCAGTCCGCACGAGCTGCCGGCTCTGCGCGCTGCTCACGGCGACCGGATCAAAATCATCACTCCGGGCATCCGTCCCGCGGGCGCCGACGCACACGACCAAAAGCGCGCGCTCACTCCCGCGCAGGCTTTGGAAGCAGGCGCCGATTATCTCGTGATCGGGCGTCCGATCACGGCGGCGCCAGATCCGCGCAAGGCGCTCGAGCAGATCGTCGCCTCGCTGGACATACGTCACTGACGTATGTCAACGAACCCGCCCCTCTTTGAAAGGCTGGTCGTTTATAAGGACCGGGAACCCGCCGGAGCGGCTCTGAATATGGCGCTCGACGAAGCGCTCCTGGAGACTAGCCGCGAGCCGGCGCTGCGCTTCTACGGCTGGCAGCGGCCGTCGGTTTCCTTCGGTTATTTCGGGAAATTTGCGGAGGTGAAAACAGAATACGAAGGCCGCGATCTCGTCAGGCGCTGGACCGGCGGGGGGAGCGTGCCGCATGGGGAAGACCTGACTTACTCGCTCGTCACTCCCGCATCGGAGCCCGCTTTTCGCCACGGCCCCGTCGCGATTTATGCCGCGGTCCATGCCGCCATCCGCGATGCGCTTCGGCGCGAAGGTCTCGCCGCGGAGCTGGCCGGCGCACCCCCGCCGAAGATTTCGGACGCCTGTTTCGCCAACCCCGTGCGCGACGACGTTCTGCTCGGCGATCGCAAAATCGCGGGGGCGGCGCAGCGGCGGACCCGGCGCGGTTTTTTACACCAGGGAAGTATCCAGTTGGCTAATTTGTCGCCTGCCTTCCGCGACCGCCTCAGCCGCGCCCTCGCGAGCGAGGTGGAGCGGCGCGAAATTCCCGCCGCTCTCCTCGACCGCGGGGCCGCGCTCGTCGCCGAAAAATACGGCACCGACGGATGGTTGCGGCGTTGCTAGCTCCCCTCTATTCTGCGCTTGTGAAAATTT
>JBBQHV010000279.1:0-2938 GCA_038324295.1 Chthoniobacterales bacterium | reverse complement strand
AGGCGCCGGATAAATTTCTGAGCGACCTGGTGCTGCAATCGTATGGTCCCGGCTCGCCCGGCGGCGATCGATCGGCGGAATGAAGCGCTCGCTCCTCGCCACCCTTTGGATTGGAGCGCTCGCCGCTGCGCTCGTCATCTTTTTGCAGGAGCGCGGCCTGCTCCACCATCAGGAGGTCCAGCTCGACCGCTGGATTTATGGCCAGCCTAACGAGACCTTCGGGGCCGGCAATTATTTCCTCGTGGTCGGGCTCGGCTTCGCCGTCGCCTGGACCATGGTGCAAGTCCCGGAGCTCATTCGTCGCGCGGGTTTGTTGCTTTTCCTGGTCGCGGAGCTGCTCGGCGCCGCCTGGGTTTTGTCTCTTGCCGGGATTTATTTCCAGCCGGTCCCGGGCATCGTCGTGGCGGTGCTCGCCGCGCTCCTCGCGGTCGGGGCCGGCTTGAGCGGAGCCGCCCGCGGGCGGCGCGCCACGCGCGAGCTCTTTGCCGGTCGTTTGTCGGAGGCGGAAATCAGCCGCCTGACAGAACGCGGCGGGCCGGATCTGAGCGCACCCGGCAGTCACGAGGTGACTTTTGTTTACTGCGAGATCGGAAATCAAGCCGACCTGATCGATGAAATGTCGCCCGCGGATTTTGCCGGCCTGACGGGCAAATTAGGCCAAGAGGCGCGCGAGATATTTCTCAGGGAATGCGGTTATCTGCAGGCCGCCGGTGGCGACGGGATTCGGGTCCTTTTCGGTTACCCGAATCCGTCAGGCAACCATGCCGCGGCCGCGGCCCGGGCGGCCCTCGCTTTTCGCGAACGGATCGCGGAGCTGGCGGAGAAGGAACCGGATTCGTTAGGCAAAGTGCAACTCCGTCTCGGGATCAGCTCTGGTCCGGTCGTGGCGAGCGGGCTGGAGGAGACGCGCGGCGAGGTCGTGATCAGCGGCGAGCCGATCGAGCTGGCCCGTCGCCTCGCGATCGCAAATCAAATTTACGGCTCGCAGATTCTGCTCGGGCCGCGCGCCTTTAGCTCGGCCGGGGCGGAGATCGTAGCCCGCCCGCTCGATTTTCTGCGGAGCAGCGAAGCGCACGAACGGCTCGAAGTCTACGAGCTGCTCGCACTCGCCGCCGAGGCGAGCCCGGAGGAAATTGCCTGCCGCGATTGTTTCTGGACCGGGTTGGTTTATTTCCGGGAGCGGCGCTGGAGCGAAGCCTTCAACGAATTCAATCGCGCGCGCCGGGCCAACGCCGAAAACGATCTGCCCCTGCAATGGTACCTGCACCGGCTCGAGCCTCTCATCCTGCACATGGCGACGGAGCCGGCGCCCGTCGCGGATCCGTTCTCGCCGCTTTGAAGCGCACGGAATATCCCAGCGCGATCCGCGACCTGATCGCGCAACTCCGCCAGATGCCGGGCGTCGGGCCGCGCTCGGCCGAGCGGATCGCGCTCTGGATCGTGCAGGCCCGCGGCGAGCAGCCCGAAGCGATCGCGCGCGCCATCGGCGAGACGCGCGCCGCCATCCGGCCCTGCCGGCAATGCGGTTTTTTCGCGACCGGCGAGCTCTGCGAAATCTGCCGCGACGACTCGCGCGCGAAGGAGTTGCTCTGCGTCGTGGAACAGCCGACCGATATTCTGCCCCTGGAAAAAACGAGCGCCTTCCGCGGCCGTTATCATTCGTTAGGGGGAAGGATTTCGCCGCTCGACCGGGTCGCGCCGGAGGATCTGCGGATCGCCGCCCTCGTCGAGCGGGTAGAACGGGATTCGCCTAACGAGATCATTCTTGCCCTTGCGGCGGACGTGGAAGGCGAGGCGACGACCCATTATCTGGTCGATTTGTTGAAAAAATATCCGGTCCAGCTGACCCGGATCGCGCACGGGCTGCCGGCCGGCGGCGGGTTGGAATCGGCCGATGAGCTGACCCTTTCCCGCGCCCTTTCCGGGCGGACAAAGTTGTAGCCGCGCAGGCGAAGTTGTAGCCGGGGGCGATGACCCCGGCTGGTCTTAGGCGTAGCCAGCGCAAGCTCAGCCGGGGTCAGCGCCCCCGGCTACAACTCCACCCCCGGCTACAACTTCACAGTGTGCTTGAAGGTTGCGGCCGTTCTGCGAGACATGAAGACGTGAGCGAAACCGCGCCGATTCCCAAGCTGCTTCAGGCAAATCGTCGCGGGCGCTACCTCAAGATCATCGCCATTTTCACCTTTCTGAAAGGCTTGCTTCTCCTCGCTGTCGGCGTCTCCCTGATTTTCCTCAATAGCCGCACGCAGCTGCTCGATCGGATCGGGGAATGGGCCGGGGACGAGCTGGCTCTCGTGCACAGCCGGACGGCGCTCTATTTTTTGAACCGCCTCCAAGACGTCGTCTCGGGAGGGCTTTTGCGGGTCACCGGGCTGGTCTCGCTTTTTTACGGCGTGGTCCTCTGCACGGAGGGCGTGGGGGTTTATCTGCAACAACGCTGGGCGGAGATGTTGATGGTGGTGGCGACGGCGTTGTTGATTCCGTTCGAAATTCAACATCTCTGGCATCAGCCCGGCCTGATCACAGCGCTCGTCCTGGCGGCGAATTGTTTCATCGTCTGGTTCCTTTACCGCGTCCTCCGCCGGGAGAAACGGGAAGCGTCCGCCGCCCGCGCGCCGGAAGTCGCCGGTGTTCGTTAGAGTGTGTCATGCACTTTTTGCGGAAGCGGCAAAGGCCGGCCCGCACCCGCATCCCCGGTCGGCCTTGTGCTGTAGACGTTTCGCTTCCGCGAACCTGTTTAGCGTTGCGCCATTCGAGGTGGCACAGCCGTCTCGGCTGTGGGGCCACCGGGCGTCTCGCCCGGTGTTTCGGGTTATTGGGCTGATTCACCGGGCGAGACGCCCGGTGGCCCCACAGGCAAGATGCCTGTGCTACGACGCAGTGCCAACGCTCATCCGCACCGCGGGCCAACAACCCTACGAGGCGCGAGGTCGAACCC
>JBBQHV010000278.1:0-2938 GCA_038324295.1 Chthoniobacterales bacterium | reverse complement strand
ACAGCGATCGGCGCCTTGATCGCGGGATGCGGTTCGTAGCCGACGAGGGTGAAATCCTGGAAACGGAAGTCGTGGATGTTTTTCACCGCCGGGTTCAACTCCATCCGCGGGAGCGGTCGCGGGCTGCGCGAGAGCTGCTCGCGCGCCTGCTCGAGATGGTTCCGGTAAAGATGGAGATCGCCAAAAGTGTGGATGAATTCAGCGCTTGTTAGGCCGCAGACCTGCGCCACCATCCGGGTAAGAAGCGCGTAGCTCGCGATGTTGAAGGGCACCCCGAGAAAAAGATCGGCGCTCCGCTGGTAAAGCTGGCAGCTGAGCGCCCCGTCCTGGACGTGGAATTGAAAAAGGGCGTGGCAGGGGGGCAGGGCCATGGCCTCGACTTCGGCCGGGTTCCAGGCCGTGACGATGAGCCGGCGGCTGTCGGGGTTGGTCTTGATCTGCGCGATCACATTGTCGATCTGGTCGATCCGCTCGTCGTCAGGCCCGCGCCAGTCGCGCCATTGCGCGCCGTAGACGCGGCCCAGATTCCCGCGCTCGTCCGCCCATTCGTCCCAGATCGTGACGCCCTCCGCGCGCAGGGAAGCGACATTCGTCTCGCCGCGCAGAAACCAGAGGAGCTCGTGGATGATCGATTTGAGATGAAGCTTTTTCGTCGTGAGGAGCGGAAATGTTTCGCGCAGATCGAAGCGCGCCTGCGCTCCAAAAACCGAGAGCGTCCCGGTGCCCGTCCGATCCTCTTTCGGTTTCCCTTCTTCGAGAACGAATCGGAGAAGATCGAGATATTGGCGCATCAGCCTAACGGATCGTTTTTCTCAGAAGTTTTTTAACCACGGATTACGCGGATTTCACGGATGGGGAGGGGAAACAGTTGAGCGTCCAAGTTTGCTTCTCTTCATCCGTGTCATCCGTGCAATCCGTGGTTAAAATTCCTCTTAAATAAAGCGCCACTTCGCCGATTTGCCGGTCGCGTCCGTTTCCCAGAGGCGGCAGCCGCCGGGATAGACATTGCGATTGTGCCCCAGCTCCACGTTTTTCGGCAGTTCGTCCTCGAGCAACTTGGCGTTGCCGCCGCCCAGGACCACGCGATCGGCGATGAACGCGATTTTTAATTGCTCGATCGCCCGTCTCGCTTCCATCCGCCAGGCCTTCTTCCCGAGCTTCTCTTTCCCGGCGTCGCCGACCTGATCTTCGATAATGCCTTCGTCGATATAAGGGAGAAAACCGAGCTCGAGGGAGAGGACGCAGCCCGGCCAGACAAGTGCGGAACCGAGCCCGGTGCCGAGCCCGAGGAAGAGCATCCGATCGCCGCCCTCATAACTTCCCAGCGCCTGTAACGCGGCGTCGTTCACAACTTTCGTCGGTTTGCCTAACGCCTTCCCGAAATTGAATCCGGTCCAGCCTTTCCCGAGGTTTTTCGGGTCCTTCAAAATCTCGTTCTCCCGCACCGGCGAGGGAAAGCCGACCGAGATCGCGTCGTACTCCCACTCGGCCGCGACTTCCTTGATCTGCTCGATGGTCTCGTTAGGCCCGAGCTTCGGGCCGGAGGAAAATTTTCGCCGCTTCTCCTCCGCCGAGATCATCAGCTTGACGTTCGAACCGCCGATATCGACGACCAGGATTTTCTGTTTCATGCGCGCTCTTTGGGCGGATTGGAGATGGGCGAAAGGCGCATTTTGCCTTCGCGCTGTTTCTCCGCGAGCTTTTTCGCCTGGCGCCGCGAATGCTCGCGGAATTGCAGCTGCGCCTGCGCCGGCTGCTCGCCGTCCTCCGCTTTCAAACGCACATAGGTGCCATCCGCCTGCAGTTCGCGCGCCTTCCCGTGATCGGTCAGAAAGCGCGGCAGGACTTCGTTGATGATCTCGTCGCGCAGCACCGGCGCTTCGATCGGAAACGCGATCTCGACCCGCCGATAAAAATTTCGCGGCATCCAATCCGCGCTCGCGAGATAGACCTTCGGCTCGCCGCCGTTGCTGAAATAATAAATCCGGCTGTGCTCGAGAAAACGTCCGACGATGCTGATGACCCGGATGTTTTCGCTCAGGCCCGGCATTCTCGGCCGGAGCGAGCAAATCCCCCTCACGATCAGGTCGATCTTCACCCCGGCAGAGGAAGCTTCGTAGAGTTTCTCGATCACCTCCTGGTCGACGAGCGAATTCAGCTTTGCGATGATCCGGGCCGGCTTGCCCGCGGCGGCGCATTCCCGTTCGTGCTCGATCAAAGCGATCAGCCGCTCGTGCAGATCGAACGGCGCGACGAGCAGCTTCTTTAAGCCCGGATAACCGGCCAGCCCGGTGAGGGTGTTAAAGACGATCGCGACTTCCTCGGTCAGCTCCGGCGCGGTCGTGAAAAGGCTGAAGTCGGTATAGGTGCGGGCGGTTCTCGGATGGTAGTTGCCCGTCCCGAGGTGGACGTATTGGCGCAGCCGGTCGGTGTCGCGCCTAACGATAAGGAGCGCCTTGCAATGCGTCTTCAAACCGACCACGCCGTAGACGACGTGCGCCCCCGCTTCCTCGAGGCGGCGGGCCCACTGGATGTTGTTCGCCTCGTCGAAACGGGCCCGCAATTCGACCAGGGCCGCGACCTGCTTGCCCGCGTCGGCCGCCCGGATGAGCGCCTCCACGATCGGCGAGTCGCCACTCGTCCGGTAGAGCGTGATCTTGAGCGCGAGGACCTGCGGATCGATCGCCGCGTTCTCGATCAGCTCGACCACCGGATCGTAGCTCTCGTAGGGGTGATGGAGCAAAATGTCCTGCTTCCGCATCGCCTCGAAGATATCGGCATGGGGCGGGAGCGCCGGGTCGCGCGTCGGCTGGAAAACGCGATCCTTTAATTTCGCGAAGGCGTCGTTCGCCACCATCGGCGCGAGATGCGTCATGGAGAGCGGGCCGTCGACCTTGTAGAGATCGGCCTGACCGAGCTGGAAAAAATCGAGGAGCAG
>JBBQHV010000277.1:0-2944 GCA_038324295.1 Chthoniobacterales bacterium | reverse complement strand
GTCTGCAACGCCGTCCACCCGCGCGCTTTGAGGTCCGCCATCTGCGTCTCGTCGATCTCCCATTGCGCGGTCAGATCGGCCTTGTTCAGGGCGAGAAGGAATGGCGCCGAGCCGACCGCGGCGGCGACCCGCTCCTGGATTTCGGTCACTTGATCAAGGGTGACCCGGCGGGTGCCGTCGGCCACCAGGAGGTAACCGCTCGTGCCCCGCAGGTAGGAGGTTTGGAGGCGCTGATAATCGTCGTCGCCGGCCAGGTCCCAGATCATGAGCATCACTTCCGTGCCGTCGAGCGAGATCGTCTTCTTGTCGATCTTCACACCTACAGTCGTTAGGTATTTATCGGAAAAGATGCTGTGGACGAACTTGGCCACGAGACTCGTCTTGCCCACGCCGGAGGCGCCGATCATGCAGACCTTTTTCTGGATCATGGCGCCGCCGTGATTGGCCGGCTGGTGACCTTCAAGTCGGCGCGCCGGTCGGCCTCCTCGGGAAGTGGTTTTTCACCGGCGACCGGCTCGCGCTGGCCTTTCCCGACCGGATGAAGCATGGCCGGATTAAAGCCGCAAGAGACCAGAAAGTCGCGCACCTTGTCCGCTCGCCGCTGGCTCAGGTCGATATTTTTCGCTTCATCGCCGACCGGGTCGGCGTAGCCATCGATCTCGAGGGAAATCTCGCGGCCGATGCGGCCGGCAGCGGTATCGCACCGGCGGATTTCATCCGGCAGACGCGAGAGGGCGGCGAAGCCTTCGGTCGCGATGTTGTCTTTATCGATAAGAAAATAGACAAAGGCGTGTTCGATGATCGACTTGGATTGCGCGAAGGTGCGCTCGTCCACATCGATCACCGCGCGGGTGTCGAGCGAGGCGATGCCCGGCACTTTGGTCGCCTCCGCGCGCACCCGCGTGAGCCAGCGATGCGACGCTTCGCCGGAGATGGTGAGCACCCCCTCCACGACGCGGGCGTAAGCGCCATCGGGCAATCCAAAGCGCGTCTCAAAACGTTCCTGGGCCAGGTTGCGATCGTAAACGATTTTCACGTCGCGATCGGAGACGGAGGAAATTCCCGCCACCGAGGTGGCGTCGCGCCGGACGCGATCGAGCCATTCGTAGGGAACGGTGCCGCCGATTTCGAGGACGCCATCATTGAGGAAAACTTCCGCGCCGCCCGGTGGGTGGAAGCGCTGCTCGAAGCGGCGTTGCACGCTGGCGGAATCGAGCGCGAGATACTCTTTCCAATCGAAACGGATGCGGGTCGGATCGATCCCGGCGCGGCGCGCGAGAATGGCGGGATCGATCGCGGAGGCGTCGCGCAACCCGGTGACGAGCGAAGGCGAAAACCAGCCCTTGCTCGCCGAAGTCAGGACGAGGCCCGGCTGCTCGCGCAGGTTGGAGAGAAAGCTTTGCCATTTCGCCTCGCTCCGCGCGGCGAGCACGACCAGCGCGATGACCGCGGCGGCGACCGCGGAAAGCAGAAGCCCGGCGCGGAGCGGCCGTTTCCCGCCACGCTCGGCGTTGTATTGGCTGTGCAAACAATTTTCCAAGTCCGGCCGAAGAGATTCAAAGACCGCCGGGTCGCCATCGAAGGTCGCGAGGAAATCGCCTTTGAGGACGTGCACGCTCTCGATCGTCTCCTCCAGGGTGGTGTGCAGTTCGCGCGGCGGATTTCCCCGGATCACGGCCGCGAGATATGCTTGCGGGCCGGGCGCGATCCAGACCTGCAACTCGCCGACGCGGAATTCTTCGAGCGCCGAATCGTCGCCCGTGGCGAAGGAATCGCGCGCGAAATCCTGAATCGCGCTGAGCATTCCTCCGACCATGTCGGCATCGCGCGCGATCGCCGGATCGGACGCGACATGGAGCAAGGTGAGGCTCGTCCCGCGATGAATCAGGAAGACCTGTTCAACCCGGTAAACCAGGCTGCGCAACATCACGATCTCGCCAAAACTGCGCCCGGTGCGGAGGGCCTCGAAGCGCCACTTCAAGCCGCGCCAGGAAAAGGTGTGCTCGAGTGTCTGGTTGAGCGATTGCAGGAGACGCCGCAAACTCTCCGCGATTGATCGCCTAACGATCGGCCCGATGATCGGATGGAGCGCCTCGACAAAAATCCCGGGACGTTTCTCGATTGAATCCTTGACCGAGCTCTCGACCGCGGGACGGAGGGCGTGGGTCAGGTCATCGCCCCGTTCGCGGCTGAGCTGGATGGCGGAAGGGAGGACGGCCGCGATATCCTGGGAGCGGCGCTTTTTGTCCGTGATCTGGTCGCGCAGGTCGCGCAACTCCTGCCGCTCCCGGCTGAGGAGAAGACGGCGGAGTTCTTCAAACTCCGTGACCGCGGAACCAGGCGATCGGCGCATCTGCGTCGCTCGTTAGGCGCCGGGGACGCGAAACTCGTTTTTCAGGCGGAGCGCCATTTCGCTCAGCATCTCGGCGAGCGATTCGCGGCCGGTCATGGCGTTGCGGATCTGCTCCGTCTCATGATCGAGGCCGGCCTTCATCTGCTCGTGCTTGTCATTGATCTCGGCGCTCAAGGCTTTGGTTTGCTCGAGCAGCTGCTCGCGCAGATCGTGCATTTCGCAGGCCGATTGTTCGTCGAGATACTTGATTTTTCCTTCCAAGGCCCGGGCCGTTTCGGCGAGGTCGTGGGCGAGACGCGCGATCGCGTTGCCGCGGTCGGATTGCTCGGCGTTCAAACGGTTGGTAAGCGATTGCACTTCGGCTTTGAGGAAATTTTCCAGCCCTTCGATTCGGCTTTGCGCCTCGCTCCGCGCCGCCGCGGTGTCGCGCGCGAGCCGTTCATCGAGCCGCTGAAAACGGCCCTCGTAATCACGCATCTGCGACCCGAAGAGGATGTCGCGAATGCGATCGACTTTGTCGGTTTCGTCGATCCCGCCCTCGCGATTTTCGGGCTTGAAGTCGACCACTTGAGGATTGTGCGTTTGTTCGGC
>JBBQHV010000276.1:0-2977 GCA_038324295.1 Chthoniobacterales bacterium | reverse complement strand
GTGAGGACCTGCGTGCCGCGGAGCCAGCCGCCGAGGCTGACGAGCTGCGAAAGTTTTTCGTCGTGCACCTCATTCATCGCCTGCTGCACGCTGTTCTGGGTGCGATCCAGCTCCTGGCGAACGGCCGGCCAGTTGCGCTTGTCGGCGGCTTCCGTGATCGCCTTCGCGTGGGGCACGATCGAGTTGCCGACCCCGATGCCCTTGGCCAGACTCACGACCCGCTGGCCGATGTCCCGCACGCTCGGCGCGTCCTCCGCCTGCACCGCGATGAAGCCATCCGCGATTGTCGCCCCGAGGAGGAGGGCGATGCGCGGGCGCTCGGTAAAGGTGGTTCCTTTGTTCGTGCGCACGAACTCCTTCCAGTTCACGCTGTCGAGCTTGTTCAGGGCGCCGAAGATTTCGTTAGGCAAAGGCACGACCACGTCTTCGACCGTCTTCGACAGGCGCTTCACGTCGATCCGCCGCGGGGCGTCGTCCGCCCTCACACCCGCCGGTATCAGACCGAGCAGGCAACTCCCGAGTAAAATGGTATTAAAGAAAGATCTCATCCGCGGCTTCGACTGTTGATTTCAGAAAGGTATTCAGGATTAGTTGGTTACTTTATGCAGAACGACTCAGCCGCACAAATCGCGATACGATGCGTCGATCTCGAATCGCAGCAAACCCTTTCGGCGGCGGCATCGCGCGCCAATTAGCTCCCCCGACGCCTCGCATGCAGCTCCCACGTTTGCGCGAAATTTTGACCCGCGCGGCCGAAAAACGCCTCACCGTGGTAGGCGACCTGATGCTCGATGAGTTCGTTTGGGGCAAGGTCGGCCGCATCTCGCCGGAGGCGCCGGTGCCGGTCGTCGAGGTGACCGGCGAATCGTGCTATCCCGGCGGCGCGGCCAATGTCGCGCGCAATCTGCGGGAGTTTGTCGCGGGCGTTTCGGTCATCGGGATCGTCGGCGTCGACGCCACTGGCGCGCAGCTCCTCGGCCTCCTTCGCGACCAGAAGATCGAAACCTCCCTCGTCGTGGAAGATCCGAACTTTCGCACGATCGTGAAAACCCGGATCGTGGCCCGGAATCAACAGGTCGTGCGGGTCGATCGGGAGAAATTTCACGAGCCAAGCGCGGCCCAGATCGAGGAGGTGGCGATCAAGCTGCGGCGCAATCTGCCCCAGCTCGATGCGGTGATTTTCGAAGATTACGGGAAAGGGTTTCTCAGCGCCGAGCTCGTTAGGCAGATCTCCGGAGAAGCGCAGGCGGCCGGTAAAATCGCAACCGCCGATCCGAATCCGCGCCAGGCGATCGCGTGGCAGGGAATCACCGCCGTGAAGCCGAATCGGAGCGAGGCGCTCGCGGCCGCGGGCCTGCCTGCGACCGATCCGATCGATCCGCCAATGGAGGACGAAGCGCTGCTCGCCGCCGGCGCGAAGCTGCTCGAGGCCTGGGACACGCGGCTCGTCCTGATCACGCTCGGCGAGCAAGGCATGATGCTCTTCGAGCGCGGCCAGCCGCCCCATCACATCCCGACGAAGGCGCGCCAGGTCTTCGACGTTTCCGGCGCGGGCGACACCGCGATCGCGCTTTTTACCCTCGCGCTTTGCTGCGACGCTTCGCCCGTGGAAGCGGCCGAGATCGCGAATCACGCCAGCGCCGTGGTCGTGGCAAAACTTGGGACGGCCACCGTCACGCCGGAAGAGTTGATCGCCAGTTTCGAGGACGACAATGGAACGTAGCGCGAGCTTCCAGCTTGCGAGTTTGGTCGCGGCAAGCGCGAAGCTTCCGCTACTCTAGGCCGTGTCATTTCCCGCCATCTTTCTCGATCGCGACGGGACGCTCATGGAGGAGGTCCATTACTGCTCCGAGCCGGAGAAGGTGAAGGTTTTCCCCGGCGTTCCCAAGGCGCTCGAGCGACTAAAGGAGCGCGGCTTCAAGCTGATCGTGGTCTCAAACCAGGCCGGAATAGGGCGTGGTTATTTTGGCGAAAAGGAATATCGCGCGGTTGAAGCGGAACTGGCACGCGCGGTTTTGCCGGCGACTTTTGATGCGACTTATTTTTGTCCCGATCATCCCGATCGTCCGACCGATCGGCGCAAGCCCGCGCCGGGTATGATCCTGGAAGCGCAACGCGATCACGGGATTGATCTGGCGGGTTCGTATTTCATCGGCGACAAGGCGATCGACATCGAATGCGGTCGCAATGCCGGAGTGCGCACGATTCTGGTCAAGACCGGCTATGGGGCCGAGCAGCAGAGTTACGCCGGGGCGAATTGGGTCGTCGAAGATCTGCAGGAAGCCGCCGAGATCATTCTCGCCCAAGCGTCACCCAGACCTGGAGGGCGGAGCTCTGCGACGCCTTTCCCGCGCGCGGATTCGCTCATCCCTCCAGCGCAAAGCGAATGACCGCCGTCGGCATCATCCCGGCGCGCTGGGACTCGACCCGCTTTCCGGGCAAGCCGCTCCACCCGATCGCGGGCAAGCCGCTCCTCCAGCACGTCTGGGAACGATGCCGCCGGGCCAGGGCGCTCGCGAGTGTCATCATCGCGACGGACGACATGCGGATCGCGGAAGCCGCTTTCGGCTGGGGCGCGGAAGTCAGCCTAACGAGTCGGAACCACGCCAGCGGGACCGATCGGATCGCCGAACTCGCGAAAAAACTGACGAAAGTTTCGCACATCATCAACATCCAAGGCGACGAGCCCCTGGTTGATCCCCGCCTGCTCAACCAAATCGCCCGGAAAATGAAGCGCGATCCGAAGATCGAGATGATGACCGCGGTGCACCCGTTCGAAAATCCGGACGACGCCCAATCCCCGCACCAGGTCAAAGCCGTCCTCGACCGGCAAAATTGCGCGCTCTATTTTTCGCGCGCGGCGATCCCGTGGAGCAAGTTTGCAACTTGCCGCCTGAAGGATTCGCAAGTTAAAAACTTGCGCCACATTTCTTATTTTCGCCATCAGGGCATCTACGGTTATCGGCGCGATCTGCTC
>JBBQHV010000275.1:0-2980 GCA_038324295.1 Chthoniobacterales bacterium | reverse complement strand
CCCGAATCGTGAGCCAGCCGTCGGGGGAGGAGTTGAGAGTTGAGGGTTGAGTGTTGAGAGTCCGTGGCGCGACGCGCTGGCGCGGGATGTTTATCTTCGACCGGCCGGAGAGATAAGCGGCGGTCGGTGAATTTTTCGCGTCGAGAATTTCCGCGAGCGTGCCTTCGGCGACGATCTCGCCGCCGCGCGGGCCGGCCCCGGGACCGAGATCGAGAATGTGATCGGCCGCCCGGATCGTCTCTTCATCGTGCTCGACCACGATGACGGAATTCCCGAGATCGCGCAGCCGGCGGAGGGTGCCGATGAGGCGCGCGTTGTCGCGTTGATGGAGGCCGATGCTCGGTTCGTCGAGGACGTAAAGCACACCGGCCAATCCCGAACCGATCTGGGTGGCGAGCCGGATGCGCTGCGCTTCGCCGCCGGAAAGGGTGCCGCTCTCGCGATTGAGGGTGAGGTAGTCGAGCCCGACTTCGAGGAGAAATTCCAGACGCGAGGAAATTTCGTGGAGCACTTCGGAAACGATCGTGCGCTGATTTGGCGGGAGATCGATTTGCCTAACGAACTCGGCGGCGGCCGCGATCGTCAGCTCGCAAAACTGGTGGATGTTCAGCTCGGTGGCGCAACTTTGTAAGTTGCGATTCGCAAGTTGCAAACTTGCGCTACAGATCGTGACCGCGAGAATTTCCGGCTTGAGCCGCGCCCCGTGGCAGACCGGGCAGGTCGCCCGATTCATGAAAGCGCGGATGCGGGTGCGGGTGAATTCGCTCTCCGTCTCCTCGTAGAGGCGCTGGAGCTGCGGCACGAGGCCCTCGAAAGGCCGCGCCGCCCGAGCCGCGCGACGATTGCCGTTGCCGCCGCCGAAACTCATCTCGACCGGCTGGTCGCCCGTCCCGAAGAGGAGCGCCTGCTTGAAATTTTCCGGCAGCTCTTCGTAGGGCATCGTCTCGGCCACCTCGAAGTGCCTGACGAGCGCGTTTTGCAAGCCCCGGTAATAGCTTTTCATCCGTTTCGTCCCGCGCCGCCACGGGACGATCGCGCCTTCCGCGAGCGATTTGGAGACATCCGTCACCATCAGCTCGGGATCGAGCACTGGCTGGGTGCCGAGGCCGTGACAGGCCGGGCAGGCGCCGAGGTAGCTGTTGAAAGAGAAATGCTTCGGGGTGAGCTGGCCTAACGAAAAGTTGGTGTCGGGATTGCCGTAGTCGGTGGAATAGCGGACTTCTTCCCATTGTAGGGCGGCCGCTTCGGCTGCCCCGATTGGTGCTTTGGATTCGGGCAGGCGAAGCGCCCGCCCTACAATTTCGCGCAGCACGACGATCCGGTTGTTGCCCCACTTCAAGGCCGTCTCTACCGAGTCGGCCAGGCGCGTGCGAATCCCTTCGCGCACGACCAGCCGATCGACCACCGCCTCGATGGTGTGTCGGGCGTTTTTCTTCAGCCGGATCGGCTCCGGCCGCCCGAGCTCCATGATTTCGCCATCCACCCGGATGCGGACAAAACCTTCTCGCTTGGTTTTCTCGACTACGTCGCGGAATTCGCCGATCTCGTTCCGCACCACGGGCGCGAGCAGGATGATTTTCGTCTCCTCTGGGTATTCGAGAATCTGGTCGACGATCTGTTGCGCGGTCTGGCGAAAAATCGGCTGCCCGGTGATCGGATCGTGCGGCTGGCCGACGGCGGAAAAGAGGACGCGCAGGTAGTCGTAAATCTCTGTGGTGGTCGCGATGATGGAGCGCGGGTTTGTGCCCGCGGTCCGCTGCTCGATCGCGATCGCGGGGGAGAGGCCTTCGATGAAATCGACCTCCGGTTTCTCCATCTGATCGAGGAACTGGCGGGCGTAAGCGGAGAGGCTCTCGACATAGCGGCGCTGGCCTTCGGCATAGAGGGTGTCGAAGGCGAGGGACGATTTGCCGGAGCCGCTCAGGCCCGTGATCACGACCAGTTTCTCCCGCGGAATCTCGACATGGAGATTCTTGAGATTATGCTGGCGCGCCCCACTGATCTTGATAGCTTTTGCAGGCATCGGACGGGATTTCTCGAACCCATAAGACAAGCACACCCGCCTGTTTTCTCCAGCGAATTTGCCTACCATGACTGACACCGGCCCAACCATTCCGCAGGAAGAAATCGCGCAGCTGCAGAAGAAGTTCAGCGAGATCAAGCACTCGATAAACAACGCGCTCGCGGTCATGATGACGCTCTCGGAAATGTCGCAGCGGCGGCCCGATTACGCGGAGAAACTGGCCAGCACCGTGCTCGCGAAAGCCCCGCAGATTGTTACGAGCCTGCAGGAGTTCACGCAGGTCCTGAACGACAAGGCTGGCCCGAAGCCGGAAGCGTAAGGCGCGGCTCTCCTCCCGCGTCACGTTCGCGAGAGACGCCTGCACGATCTCCGGGGAGGACGGGGTGTTACCGCGTCGCACTCGCCGCGGCGAGGCCCTTTGCGCACAGCGCAACCGGAGCGGAGCGGACGTCAACCCTTTCACAAACTCCCTCCGCATCCTCCGCGCGGTTCGGTGCAGACTGCACCGAACTACGGAGTGACACTCCGTCCTCCCCGGAAGCCTTAGGAAGCGCCGGGTGAATTCGCCTCCGGGGAGGACGGGGTGTTACCCCGTCGCGCTTGGGCGAGTCTCGCCCGAGGCCCTTTGCGCACAGCGCAATCCGAGCGGAGCTGACGTCAACCCTTTCACAAACTCCATCCGCATCCTCCGCGCGGTTCGGCGCAGACTGCACCGAACGACGGAGTGACACTCCGTCCTCCCCGGGAATTGTATCCCTGCGCTTTGCGTTAGTCCGGATGCTGCAACATCGGGTCTGTCAGCGCGCGCTCGCGATCGCCGGGTTGGCCGTATTTCCAATAGGCGACTTTCAGGCTGCGTTTCATTTTCAGGTGGCTGCCGTCCGCCATCGTCCACTCGCGCAGAAGGTGCGGAAAATCGCGGTCGAGCACGAACGCGTCTTTTCCGGCCGCATGTTG
>JBBQHV010000274.1:0-3010 GCA_038324295.1 Chthoniobacterales bacterium | reverse complement strand
GGTGAGCGCGACCGGTCCGCGCGCCGCATTGCAGACCTTGATCTCAGGCCGCATCGCCAGAAATGGGCCAAACCACTTTTCATCTTTTTCGCGAATCCAGCTGGCAAGGTCAGGCACGCGCGAACTTGCGAGTGCTCGACGTGCCTGTAAAGCAAGCGCCTGGAGGGCGGAGCTCCTGCGACGCCGCAACCCGAGTCCCGGGCTCGCGGGAGCTCTCCCCTCCAGGTCTGCGGCTGGCTCAAAGGTGAGCCCCCGCGCGCGCTTCGTGATTGACGGGCAGCGGCCAAATCGCGCAACCTGCCTGCTCAATCCAGGAATCAAGGAGAAGGAGTCATATGGTTACCAAAGCAACAAAATCGCCCCGCAAAACTTCCGCTCGCAAAGTGAAGGACCTGCCCGCGCGCAAAAATCCCAAAGGCGGCGCGCAGAAGAAAGAGAGTTCCACTTTCGGCAAGTCGAACCTTGCCGGCATGAGGCGAAACAAGACGCAGCTCGCCTAGGGAATTCAGGGCCGCGCTCTGTAGCGTGCGCTGTCTCAGCGCACAGTCTTTCGCGCCCACGTCGATCCCATCCGCTGCCCTCTGTAGCGGCGGTCTATGACCGTCGCCCACGCTTCGCTTCAAACCAATGGGCGACGGTCACAGACCGCCGCTACAGTGCTATCGTTTCGTTCCCGATGCCTGCTGCCGAAACTGTCGCACCCGCCCTCACGACCACCGAGCTGACCCATCGCTACGGCGATCGTCTCGCGCTCGATCGCGTTTCCCTCGCGGTCGCGCCGCGCGAGATTTTCGGCCTCCTCGGCCCGAATGGCGGCGGCAAGACCACGCTCTTCCGCATTCTTTCCACACTCGTTAGGCCAACGAGTGGGTCGGCCAATATTCTCGGCCTCGATCTCTTGCGCGAGACGGGCGCTTTGCGCAGCCGGCTCGGGGTCGTTTTCCAGGCGCCGAGCCTCGATAAAAAGCTCAAGGTGCGCGAAAATCTCGCCCACCAGGGCAGACTCTACGGCCTCTCCGGCGCGGCCCTGCGCGAGCGGATCGATCATCTCCTCCTCGAATTCAACCTGCGCGATCGCGCCGGCGATCTGGTCGAGACGCTCTCCGGCGGATTGCAGCGGCGGGTCGAGATCGCGAAAAGCCTCCTCCATCGCCCGGAACTCCTCCTCCTCGACGAGCCTTCCACCGGGCTCGATCCGGGCGCGCGGATCGATCTTTGGCAGACACTCTACCGCCTGCGCGACCAGCAAAGCGTCACCATCCTTCTCACCACGCATCTAATGGAGGAAGCCGAGCGTTGCGATCGGGTCGCGATCATCGACCACGGGAGAATCGTGGCGCTCGACACACCGGATGCGCTCCGGGCCGAGATCGGCGGCGAAGTCATCAGCGCACGGGCGAAGGATGCGACGTCGTTAGGCGAGCGCATCGCGCAGTCGTTAGGCGTGGAAGTGAGCGTTCTGAACGACGAAGTGCGGATCGAGCAGCCGGACGGCGCCGCCTTCATCACCCGGCTCGTCGCCGCCTTCCCTGGCGAGCTCGATTCCGTCACCCTGGCGAAGCCGACCCTTGAAGACGTCTTCATCGCCAAAACCGGGCGACGCCTGAGCGAAGAAGACGCTGAAGTCTAGCTCCGGGGAGCGCACAGCCTGCCCGCCGTGTGCGGGCGCCTCGCGTGCTCCATTCGGCGCCTCGCCGAATGGCTCGGGATATCCCAAGCGCGGCCACTTCACAGCTCTTGTGAGCTTTGCACCATCCCGGTTTTCGGCGAGGCGCCGAAAACAGCACGCGAGGGCGCCCGCACACGGCGGGCAGGCTGTGCGCTCCCCGGAAAGAGCAGCCGCGCGCTTCCCAATCTTACAGCCCCATCTCCTCGCGAATGTATTTCACCGGCGGACTCCCGAAACTGAGCGCAGTGTCGTTGAATTTCTTCGCGTCGAAATCCTTCCCCGCGTTCGCCTCCGCCCGCGTCCGCAGGTCGAGCCACTCGCTCGTCCCGACGAAGTAGGTCGACAACTGCGCGGAGCTGATCCGCGCCCGAGTCCATTTCGCGACCGCCTCGCCTTCCTCCTGGAATCCTTCCTTCTCCATCAGATCGAGCGCTTCCTGCTCGCTCATTTTCCCGGCGTGGATTTTCTGGTCGATGATCGCGTTCACGATTACGCGGAGCCGCATTTTCAGTTGCTCCATCTTCACGCCCGGGCCGCCGAAACCGTGCTCCGCCATCGCCTGCTCCATGTAAACCGCCCAGCCCTCGATCATGCTCCCGCTCTGAAAAATCGAGCGCACGAGCGTCGGCGCTTTGAACTGGTTGGAATGCGCGAGCTGCAAATAATGGCCCGGCATCGCCTCGTGCACCACGAGGTCGTGCATCATGTAGTTGTTGTATTCCAAATAGAACGATTTCTTGCGCGCTTCCGGCCAGTCCTTCGGTGTCGGCGAGATCGCGAAAAACGTTTTCCCATTCGCTTCCAGCGGCCCCGGCGAATCGCAATAGGCAATCGCCGGCCCGCGCTTGAACTCCGGCATCTCCACGATCTCGAGCGGCTTGTCCGGCACGCTCACGATCTTGTTCTGCCTAACGAACGCGGTCGCTTCCGCCACCACCTTCTTCGCGTAGGCCACGATCGTCTTGTTCTCGGGATGGGTCTCCGCCAGCTTGTCGAGGACGGCCTTCGTCACCTTGTGCTTGTCGGCGAAGGACGCGGGCTCAGCCTGCGGAAAATATTTTTTGTAAAGCGGGAGCGCCGTCTCGTAGATCGCCGCCTGGGTCGCCTTCAGGTCGGCTTCGGCCCGCGTCATCACCTCCTCCATCGGCATGTCGGAGGAGAGAGCAAAGTGGAGTTTCTTGCGGTACTTCTCCACCCCGAGCCGGAAGTCGCCAGTCGAGCGCGGGAGCAGATCGCTCTGCAGCCAGCCCTTGTAATCTTCCAGCGCCTTGACCGTTTTCTCCTGCACCGGCGCCATCTCCTTCTTCAAAGCCGGAGCCTGATCGAGCAGCGGACCGAGCC
>JBBQHV010000273.1:0-3030 GCA_038324295.1 Chthoniobacterales bacterium | reverse complement strand
CAGGTCGGCAATTTCCCCGTCCTCTGGGCGGAGTGGAACGGCAAGTATCGCGATACGATTCGCAGTTTTTGGAAAGGCGACGAGGGCCGGATCGGCGAAGTCGCTTATCGCCTCACCGGCAGCCCGGACCTTTACCAAATGAGCGGTCGCCGCCCCTACGCGAGCGTTAACTTCATCACCGCGCACGACGGCTTCACCCTCAACGATCTCGTGAGCTACAACGAGAAACACAACGAAGCCAACGGCGAAGAAAACCGCGACGGCGACAACCACAACCATTCCTGGAATCACGGCGCGGAAGGCCCGAGCGATGACCCGGAAATCATCCAGCTCCGGCGCCAGCAGCGGCGCAATTTTCTCACCACTCTCATCCTCTCCCAAGGCGTCCCGATGCTCACCGCCGGCGACGAATGGGCCCGCACCCAGGGCGGGAACAACAATGCCTATTGCCAGGATAACGAAATCAGCTGGCTCGACTGGGACCACGACGACGAGCAGAAGGCGTTGCTCGATTTCACGAAAAAGCTGATCCAACTCCGGCACGATCATCCCGTCTTCCGCCGTCCGAAATTTTTCCAGGGCCGGCGGATTCGCGGCTCGGAGATTCGGGACGTGATGTGGTTCAACCCGGGCGGCAACGAAATGACCGACGAGGAATGGAACTCACCCTTCGTCCGCTGCCTCGGAATGCTTCTGAGCGGCGACACCATCGATGTCCAGACTTTCGAAGGCGAACCGATCCGCGACAGCACCTTCCTCCTCCTCATCAACGCGCATCACGAGCCGTTGCAATTTGTCCTCCCCGGCCAGAAGCGCGTCGCCTGGTCGCTCGTCCTCGACACCGCTTCGGAAGAAGGTTTCGCCAGGAAACCGCAGGACTTCGTTTCCGGCGACGAACTGGAAATCAAGGGCCGCGCCGCCATCCTGCTCAAGCTCACCACCGGCTCGACCGCCCAGGCACGGCATGAATCGTGGAAGAAACGGCAATTTTCTGCGCCCAAGGATGGCGAAACAAAAGCCGCCCCGGAAAAGCCCGAAGAAGCGCCGGCCGCCGCGCCCGAAACGTGAGCGCACGAGACCGCGCGGAGACGATTTCAGTATGTTGAATCATGACACCGACATCACTCATCATCGTGACCGACCGCGGCAGCCTGAAAGCCTACAAAGTTCATGAAACGCCCAATCGCGGCCCGAGCTTGCAGTTGGTCCAGGCCTTTGAAATCACCGATGCGCACGGGCGCTACGACGACAAACTGACCGATCAGGCCGGGCGCTTCCCGGTCGGCGACGGCAACGGGCGCCACGCCAACTCAATCGCCGAACGGACCGCCCTCGAAACCGAAAACGACAGGCGCATTTGCAAGCAACTGGCCGACCACATCGCCGAAGTCGTGCGTCGCGAAGCGGCCGAGGCCTGGTCCTTCGCCGCGCCCGCCTCGATCCACGCCGCCGTCTCGGAATTACTGCCGGCGCCGATTCGCAATCGCGTCGTCGAGCATGTGAAATCGGACCTCGTGAAAACTGAGCCGGCTAAACTAATCAGCCATTTTCGCTCGCTCCAACCGCTCTGATTTGGCAGAGTGAGGCATGCAACTTCCGATCGGAATTTCTTATCGGGGCGTGGAGAAGTCGGACCAACTCGACGACCACATCCGCGCCAAAGCCAGCCGGCTCGATCGCTTCTGCGATCACATCAGCCGGTGCGACATCGTGGTTGAACATCCCAACCATTCGCAGCACAACGGCAACCCCTTTCGCGTCCGCATCGACGTGACCGTGCCACCGGGCCACGAGCTCGTGGCCGAGGAAAAACAAGTCGCGCACGAGATGCACGAGCCGCTCAGCAAAGTAATCAACGACGCCTTCAAAAGCATGGAGCGGCAACTAAAAACGCTCGTCGAAAAACAGCGCCGGGAGTGATTTCCTGTAGCGGCGGTCTGTGACCGTCGCATGCCGGATCATGCAATCCAAGGTTTCGACGGTCACAGACCGCCGCTACAGAACTCAGCGAACCGGCCGCGCCACGAGAATCCCCGTGTCGGAACGATAGCGCGCCAGGTAACTGGAGAGCCGCGCGTCGACCACCACCTTGCCGTAATTGCGCGGCGAAGAGGCGTGCATGAAATGGAGGACGCCATCCTTCGTGCGGTAGGCGAGGCCGACGTGCGACGTAGAGTAAAGCCCCGGCCGATCGCGCGAGATGATTCCGATGATATCGCCGCTCTTCAGCTTCGATTCGATGCGGCCGACCCGGTCCTTCGGAATCTGGTAGAGCGGCCGCTCCGTCACGCGCTCCTCCATCCGGCCGAGCGGCCCGAGCAACTTCGGATTGACCTTTAGATAGCGGTAGTGGCGCCAGCCGAACGTCATCTCCTGCGCGGCATGACGCACCCGGACGCCGCCGAGCTGCCGGGTGAGATCATCGACCAGCCCGCGCCGATCGTTATCGTAAAGCCAGTCCTCCAGATAATGCAGTCGGGAGAGATATTCCCCGGTGCAGACGCCGCCGCGATACCGATCCAGCTCGACGTAATGGAGGAGCCTCTCCGGCGTCCATTGCGCCTGCGGTTCGTCCAGCATCCGCGCGAATCCGAGCGCGATCTCGAAGAAGGTCCAGCAATCCATTCCGTTGAAATTGACCGAAGCCGCTTCGACGTGGTCGTCGATCTCGAGGGTGAAAGATTTGTAGCGCGTCCCGGTCAAGGCTCGACCGACCGTCGCCGTTCGCTCGCCGATCGGGAGCGACGACCAATGGTGCGCGCGCGCCTCCTCGACGAGGCGGTCAAACGTGCCGCGACCTCGAAAGACCGTATTGAAAGGCAGGTGCCCGGCGGTCGTTAGGCTAGTCGTCGCGACGAGGAGGAAGAAAAGGCCGACCAGAATTTTTCCGCTGCGCATGACGAGAAACGTTTCGGGAAAAAGGCGGAGCGCGCAAGGCGCGAGGCCGCTATTTCGCCACCGGCGGAGCCGGGACGAGGAGCACGGGCCGCTGACCTGCCTGGAGAACGCCTTCAGTCACACTCCCCACCA
>JBBQHV010000272.1:0-3031 GCA_038324295.1 Chthoniobacterales bacterium | reverse complement strand
GAGGGAGGGTTACGATTGGGCGAGTTACGGAGAAAACATTTTCTCCTACTCCAAATCGGTCTTCTACGGCCACGCCGGGTTCGAGATCGATTGGGGCGGACCGGCGAGCAACGGCGGGATGCAATTGCCGCCGATCCATCGTCAGATCATCCACACCTCCTCCTTCCGCGAGATCGGCGTCGGCGTGGTTGATGGGGTGAACGGCAGCGTCGGTCCCCAGGTTGTGACGCAGGATTTCGGACTCACCCAGGACGGCGATTATCCGTTTCTCACCGGCGTGGTTTTCTCGGATGGAAACGGCAACCACTTCTACGATCCGGGCGAAGGGGTCGGCAACGTCACCGTGACGGTGCCGGGCGCGAATTATTTTGCGGTCACGTCGGCTTCGGGCGGCTACACCGTGACCTTGCCGGCGAGCGGGAATTACGCGGTCAACTTCTCCGGGGGCGGGCTGCCGGATTTGCAGAAAGCGGTCACGGTGGGGAGCGGGCAGAACGTGCAGGTGGATTACATGGCGACGGGCGCGCTCCCGACGCAGCTGGCGAATATTTCCACCCGCCTGCGGGTGGGGACGGGCGAGGACGCGCTCATCGGCGGGTTCATCGTGAGCGGGACGGCGCCGAAGAAGGTGCTGATCCGCGCGATCGGGCCGTCGTTAGGCGGGCTTCCCGGCGCGCTCCAGAATCCGACTTTGGAATTGCACGACAGCGCAGGAAGAATCATCGCCGCGAACGACGACTGGCAGACGAACCTCAACAAGGACGCGATCGCCCAGAGTGCCGCCGCGCCACTCGATCCGAAGGAGCCGGCTCTGCTTCTCACCTTGTCGGCGAACGAGAGCGCTTACACCGCGATCGTTAGGGGAGCGCACAACTCGAGCGGCATCGGGCTGGTCGAGATCTACGATCTGGCGCGCGCCTCCGCTTCGCAGCTCGCCAATATTTCCACGCGCGGCCTCGTGCAAACTGGCGACAACGTTTTGATCGGCGGTTTCATCATCATGGGCGCGACGCCCGCTGAAGTCGTGGTCCGTGCGCTCGGGCCGTCGCTCCCGGTGAACGGCCAGCTGGCCGACCCGACGCTCGAACTTTTCGACAGCAACGGCGTCTCCCTGCAGACGAACGACAACTGGCGCAGCGACCAGGCGGCCGAACTGATTGCGCTCCACCTCGCACCGAGCGAAGACGCCGAAGCCGCCATCGTCCGGACCCTTACGTCGGGCGCTTATACCGCGATCGTGCGCGGGGCGAACGGGAGCAGCGGAGTCGCCGTGGTCGAGGCCTACAATCTGCATTAAGAGCGCCGCCCGGAGCTGCCCTGGGGGACCAAAGTTGACAAGGTCGCGCGCCTGCGGTTCTCTCGCGCGCAATGAAACGATTGCTTTCGGGCTGCGCACTCTTCCTCTGCGCCGCCGCTTTCGCGCAAGCGGGCGTTCCCGGGCC
Source organism: Chthoniobacterales bacterium (assembly GCA_038324295.1). GTDB lineage: Bacteria > Verrucomicrobiota > Verrucomicrobiia > Chthoniobacterales > UBA10450 > Palsa-1392. The sequence continues at coordinate 1,589 of JBBQHV010000272.1, read as the reverse complement.
GCAAGAGCCGATCGTTTATCGCCAGCCTAACGACAACCCTTTCGCCCGCGGGACGAAGGAATTTCAGGAGTTGGCTGGTGGCTTTCGCTATTTCCAGTTCAATGACAGCAGGAACGATTACCCGTCGGTTGATTATGTGATCAATACCCTGCGTCTCGGTGTCATGCTGAACGATCCCCGCGGTTCCGGCCTCTTCGCCGGCAACTTTGAATTTCTGGGCGAGATTTTCGGCGGAGGGATCGTCCAGGGGCCAGGCGACGGGATCGCCGGCGGCACGCTTATTTTCCGTTACAACTTTGTCCAGCCGCAGGCCCGCTTCGTGCCGTATTTCCAGATCGGGACAGGCGGCGTCTACACCGACATCGATGAGAGGAAGTCTTTCGGAGAGGTCAGCCTGCCGGTGGAATTCAATCTCCAGGGAATCGCGGGCCTGCGCTATTTTCTGAATGACCGCTGGTCGCTCGTCGGCGAGGTGGGCTATCGTCACATCTCCAACGCCGGCATCCACTCGCCAAATGCCGGGATCGATTCGGTTGGCGGGAATGTCGGAATTGGGTTTTCGTTCTAGGATCAAAAACATGAAAATTCCATTGCTGGTGATTTTGCTGGGGCTGGCTTGCGCGGCGCAGGCCGGGGCTGCGCTCGTCTGGGAAAATAAAGTAGCCGAATTGCACCCTAAAGTCACCGACGCGACCGCGGTGGCGCATTTCAAATACAAAAACACGGGAGATAATCCGGTCCGGATCACTCTGGTACGTCCTTCGTGTGGTTGCACGACCGCGGCCCCGCCGGCCGAGCCGATCGCGCCGGGAGCGAGCGGCGAGATCACGGCCACCTTTAACATTGGCGACCGCTCCGGGCTGCAGACCAAGACCATCCATGTGACGACCGACGCGCCTAACGAAAACGGAACCATCCTGACGCTGCGCGCGAATGTGCCGAAGCTTCTCGAAATGAAGCCGAGCTTTCTCTTCTGGACCCGGTCCGAGCCGCTCGAGCCGAAGAAGATCGAGGTCACAGTGGGCGGCGATTTTCCGGTGACGAAGCTCGATCTCACCTGCACCGACCCAGACGTGAAGGCGGAGGCGAAAAAAGTGCCTAACGAGAAGGCATTTGAGATTACGGTCACGCCCAAGCCGGGCAATCGTCCGATCAACGCTTCCCTGAAAATCCAGCCGGACTTCCCGAAAGAGAAACCAAAAACCTACTCCGCCTACATTCGGATCGACCCCCATCCCGCCGCCGCGGCCGCCAGCCCCGCCGCGGCGCCGAAGTAAGTCGTGCGCGCTTCGGTTTTTCGCCAGGTCCTCGTCCTCGTCGGCCTCGCCTTCCTGCCCGCCATCGGCCAGGCGCTTTATTATCGAAACAATCCGGCCTGGCAGGCGCCGCCGGTCGATCCCGGGCAGGTGAGCCTGGCGCAGACGAAAAATTGGGGCGACGCAGTCCTCTGGATCGACGCCCGGCCGGATGCGGAATTTAACCAGGGCCACGTGCCGGCGGCGATGCAGTTGAACGAAGACAACTGGGACGGACTTCTGCGCGAAGTCCTGACCGCCTGGTCGCCGGAGCGGAAGCTGGTCGTCTATTGC
>JBBQHV010000271.1:0-3038 GCA_038324295.1 Chthoniobacterales bacterium | reverse complement strand
ACCGTCTCGGACAAGATCGAATGGATCCTGGAGCGGACGGCCGCCGGCGAGCCGGTGCGATTTTCCGAGCTCTTCGCGAGGGTCGCATCGCGGGTCGAAATCGTGGTGACGTTTCTCGCGCTCCTCGAGCTGATCCGCTTGAAACAAGTGCGCGCGGTGCAGGACAACGTTTTCGAAGAGATCGAGATCGTTGCGGTTGTGCTCTGATGCCGCGGGTCCTGATCGCCGGCTGCGGTTACGTCGGGACCGCGACGGCCGATCTTTTTCACGGCGCCGGCTGGGAAGTGGAAGGCTGGGTGGCGCGAGCTTCCAGCCCGCCAGGAGGACGGGCTCGTCCCGCGGCGAGCTTGCGAGGTCGAAACACGCAAGCTGGAAGCTCGCACCACCGTGCAGTCGACATCTCGGATCGCGGCGCCCTGGCCGCAGCGGCGTCGAAGTTCGATCTGGTCATTCATTGCGCCAGCTCGGGCGGCGGCGGGCCGGCCGCCTACCGACAGGTTTACCTCGAGGGCGCGCGTCATCTTTTCAAGGAACTGCGTCCGCGCAAATTCATCTTCACGAGCAGCACTTCGGTTTACGCGCAGCAGGGCGGAGAATGGGTCGACGAAGAAAGCGAAGCCGAACCCGCCCATGAAACCGGCCGAATCCTGCGCGAGGCGGAAGAGCTCGTCAGGCAAAACGGCGGCGTGGTCGCCCGACTCGCCGGCATTTACGGCCCGGGCCGCTCGGCTTTACTGCGAAAATTTCTCTCTGGCGAGGCGCGGATCGAAGGCGAGGGCGGCCGTTTTCTCAATCAGGTGCATCGCGATGATATCGCGGCGGCGCTGCTTCTTCTCGCGCACTTGCCTAACGAGTCGATCGTGAACGTGGCCGATGACGAGCCGATGACGCAGCGCGCTTGTTATGAGTGGCTGGCGGCGCGCTTGGGACGGCCCGTTCCACCGACCACGGATGCTCCGACGCAGCGCAAGCGCGGGGCGAGCAATAAGCGGGTGGGCAATGCGAAGTTGCGCGCTCTCGGTTGGGTTCCGCGGTTTCCTACGTTCCCGAGTGGGATCGAAGGGGCGTTGTAGCCGGGGGCGGTGACCCCGGCGAGAGAGAATGTCGCTGTGCGCTAGACCGGCCGGGGTCAACGCCCCCGGCTACAACGACAACGCCGGGGTTTCGGAGGCGTCCGGGACAATGGCGGTGTATTCATCTTTGCATGCCCACCAAACGCTGGTGAGGACCGATGAGGTGACGAGAAGAAAAGCTGAGACGGTAAGCATGATGATTGAGGTTCCGTTCCTCTTTAGCAACGGCCATGCCGACATTGCTCTTACGAGGGAACGGCCTTCTGGAGAATGGGAGAAACTGTCGTCATCCGACACGGTCGCGTTACGATTTGAGACACGGTTTAGCCGACACGGTTCTTCAAAACGTCGCGCAAAACTGGAGGGATGAGATCTGCCCCCAACGCAAGGCTGACGTTCACCCTGCGAGCAAGAGTCCACCCGCTCCCTCCGCGCGGTTCGGCGCAGACTGCACCGAACGACGGGGTAACACCCCGTCCTCCCCGGAGGGCCATCGGGCGATGGTCAATGAAAAGATCGGCGATGCGTTAAACGTTCATTTCGTTAGGGGAAGAAAGCGCAGGCGAGCAGACTCCGGGGAGGACGGGGTGTTACTCCGTCGCGCTCGCCGCGGCGAGGCCCTCTGCGCGCAACGCACGGGCTGACGATCACCTTCCCGGCAAAACCCCCCGGCGTTGCAGAGTTCCGCGCTCCAGGTTTGTGCGCGGGTTGGCTTCGACGCGTTATGCGCCGGCGGGTTCGATCAGGCCGAAGTCGCCGCTTTTGCGCCGATAGAGCACGCTCACACGCGAGCTGCGCGCGTTCATGAAGACCATGAACTGCCGCGTCGACATCTCCAATTGCAGGACCGCCTCATCCACGAACATCGGTTTCAGCGGGATGCACTCGGTCCGCACGACGGTGTGCTCGTGGTGCTCGTCTTCTTCGACCGGCTCGGGATGGAGGACTTGTTCCTCGAGGTGCCGGATGTCTTCCTTGCGCGGGCGATGACGGCGGAGGAGGCGGGTCTTATATTTCCGCATCTGGCGCGCGATTTTCGTCATGACCGCGTCGATCGCCGCATAGAGATCGTCGGTTTCTTCGCAGGCTTCGATCGTGATGTGATTGGAACAAACGAGCACGACCTCGGCCCAGTGCCGGTATTTTTCCACCCCGAGAATGACGTGCGCTTCGATGATCTTGGGGTAATCGAGGTGCAGGCTCTCGATCTTGCGCGTGGCGTATTCGTTGATCGCATCGGTAATGGCGAGATGGCGGCCGGTCACCTTGACGTTGGGATGGGCATTGGTGGTTTGCATGCGACTCCTTTGGTTTACATCTGAAAGCGTTCGCCGAGGTAGAGCTGGCGGCTGATCGGATCGTTGATGAGAAAATCCTTCGTCCCTTCGCTCACGACCTGGCCTTCGTCGATGAGGTAGGCGCGATCGACGATCGAGAGCGTTTCGCGCACGTTGTGATCGGTGATGAGAATGGCGAGACCTGACTGGCGAAGATTGACGACGAGCTGTTGGACGTCGTAAACCGCGATCGGATCGACTCCGCTGAAGGGCTCGTCGAGCATGAGCAGCTTGGGCTGGGTAACGAGCGAGCGCGCGATCGTGAGGCGGCGTTTCTCGCCGCCGCTGAGGGTGAGAGCGGTGTTTTTGGCGATCCGCTCGATCCCGAATTGGTGGAGCAGCTCGTCGCAGCGATGGCGGCGTTCTTTTTTGCTCAGGGGCATGGTCTCAAGAATCGCGAGGATGTTTTGTTCCACCGTCATCTTGCGGAAGATCGATTCCTCCTGCGGCAGGTAACCGACCCCGAGCCGGGCGCGTTTGTACATTGGATAATCGGTCACGTCCGTGCCGGAGAAGAGCACCTTTCCGCAGTCCGGCCTAACGAGTCCGACGATCATGTAAAAGGTGGTGGTTTTGCCGGCGCCGTTTTTGCCTAACAAACCCACGATTTCGCCCGGACCGACCGTCA
>JBBQHV010000270.1:0-3040 GCA_038324295.1 Chthoniobacterales bacterium | reverse complement strand
TGGCCTATCACGAAGGCGTGCCCGGTCATCATTGGCAAATCTCGACCGCGCAGGAGCTCACTGGCTTGCCGCAATTCCGTAAAGTCCTTCCCTTCACCGCCTATACCGAAGGCTGGGCCCTCTACGCCGAGTGGCTGGCGAAGGACGCGGGCTGGTATGCGAAGGATCCTTTCGGCGATCTCGGCCGCCTGCAGGCCGAGCTTTTCCGCGCCGTCCGCCTCGTTGTCGACACCGGGATTCATGCGAAACGCTGGACCCGCGAACAGGCGATTGCCTATATGCTGGAGAAGACCGGGATGGGCCAAAAGGAGGTGACGGCGGAGATCGAGCGTTACATCGTTGCGCCCGGGCAGGCCTGCGCCTACAAGGTCGGCATGCTTAAAATCCAGGAGCTGCGGCGCCGGGCGGAAAAGAAATTAGGGGCAAAATTTAATCTGAAGGAATTCCACGATCAGATTCTGAAGAACGGCGCCTTGCCGCTCGAGATTTTGGAAAGGCAGGTCGACGCCTATATCCAGAAACGCGCAAGCTAGAAGCTCGCGCTACCTATGAAACCCGCTGCTTCGGTTCTCCTCGCTCTTCTTCTTTCTCTCCAGCTTTCGTTAGGCGCGGAGAGCAAACGCCTCCTCAAGCCGGAAGATTTCGCCGCGCTCCGCGATGTCGATGAGCCCAATCTTTCCCCCGACGGGAAAGACCTGGTCTACGTGGTTGGGACGGCCGATCTGAAAAAAGACAAGCAGCCGAAAAACCTTTGGCTGGCCAAACTCGACGGCTCGGAGAACCGCGCCCTCACTTTTGGCGAGAAAAAGCAAACCCACCCGCGCTGGAGCCCAGATGGCAAATGGATCGCCTTTCTCTCCAGTCGCGAGGACGAAAAGGAGAACGATCAGGTCTGGGTCCTCTCCCGCAGTGGGGGCGAAGCCGAGCAGCTGACCAGGGAAAAAGGGAGCGTGGACGATCTCGCCTGGGCACCCGATTCCAAACGCCTCGTCCTCGTCGTGCACGACCCCGATCCACGCGATCCGGAGACGAAGGAGAAGGAAAAGAAAACCGTCCCGCCGATCGTGATCGACCGCTTCCAGTTTAAGCAGGACATCGCCGGCTACCTCACCAGACAGTGGTCGCATCTCAAGCTGCTCGACCTCGCGACGCGCAAGGTCGACGCCCTAACGAGCGGCGCGCACGACGAAGTGCTTCCGGCCTGGTCGCCCGATGGGAAACAAATCGCCTTCGTGAGCAAGCGCGGGGCCGATCCCGATCGCACCGAAAACTGGGACGTTTACCTGATCGAGCCGAAGCCCGGCGCGAAGGAGCGCCAGCTCACGACCTCGCTGGAAGCCGATTGCCATCCCGATTCGGAAAGCGCTCCCGCCTGGAGCCCCGACAGCAAAACCATCGCCTACATTCACGGCGGCGATCCGAAGAAAATCGAATACGCCACCCATTCCCTCGCGATCATTCCAGCGGCCGGCGGGGCCGGGAAAATCCTAACCGCTTCCCTCGACCGCAACGTCGCCGAGCCCCACTGGGCACCGGACGGCCAGTCGATTTTCGTCGTCTTGGAAGACGACGGCGCCGAACCGCTCGTGCGCGTCCCCGTTGTAGCCGGGGGCGCTGACCCCGGCCGCCCCGAACCGGTCGTCGCCGGTCGGCGCAAAGTCACCGCCTACGACGTCAGCTCGAACGGCCGGGTCGTGGCGCGATCGAGCACGCCGGACCGTCCCTACGAGATCTTCGCCGTTGAAGGCAGTCAGTTTGTTTGCCTAACGAAACAAAATGACAGTTTTCTTGCCGGCTTGCAGCTGGGTCGCGTCGAGGAAACAAAGTTCCAAAGCAAAGACGGCACCGGGGTGCACGGTTTCCTCGTCCATCCGCCTAACGAGAAGGCGGGTACGAAAATAAAAGCTCTTCTCCGGCCCCACGGCGGTCCGCAATCGCAGTACGCCTGCGAGTTCGATTTCGAGAAACAGCTCTTCGCCGCCAACGGATATCTCGTCATCCTCCCCAATCCGCGCGGCTCGACTGGTCGGGGGACCGATTATGCGATGGGCATCTATGCCGCCTGGGGGAGCGTCGATGTGGAGGACGACCTCGCGGCGCTCGACAACGCCATCGAGCGCGGGCTGGCTGATCCGGAAAAGCTCGGAGTCGGTGGCTGGAGTTACGGCGGGATCTCGACTAACTATCTCATCTCTTCGACGACGCGTTTTAAAGCGGCCACGAGCGGCGCTTCGATTTCGAATATTATGGCCGGCTACGGGACCGACCAATATATCCGCGACTACGAGTACGAACTCGGCTCGCCCTGGGCGCATCCGGATGTCTGGGCGCGCGTTTCCTATCCGTTTCTGCACGCGGACAGGATCAAAACCCCAACCCTCTTCCTCTGCGGGGAGAGCGATTTCAACGTCCCGCTGCTCAACAGCGAACAGATGTATCAGGCCCTGCGAACGTTAGGCGTGCCGACCGAGCTGGTTATTTACCCGGGGCAATTCCATGGCCTGCGCAAAACGAGTTACCTGCTCGATCGTTACAAGCGTTATCTTGATTGGTACGCGCGCTATATTCGTTAGGCGGTCGTGAAGCGCAAGGGGCGCTGCTGTAGCGGCGCTCTGTGAGCGTCGAGTCTTCCGCTGGAATCCACGTTCTGCGACGGTCACAGACCGCCGCTACAGGGCGCGCCTCACTTCGTCGGGAGTCGGATGTAGCGCGCCCGATAGGTCACATTCTTTTCCTCATCCGGCTTGAGCGGCACGACGAACTCGATGGTGTGCGCGTTCTTTTTCGTGAACGGGTCGGAATGCGTCACGATCTCCCAGCTTTGCCACCGGTTGAGATGCTCGATGACGTGAATCTCGACCGCCTCCTTCTCGTGGTTGCGCAGCTTGATCTCAAACGTTTCCTCCATCGTCTGCTTCGCTCGATCGATCGTGAATGCGGTCTGGCGCCGCTCCGCCGCGAGGTCGAAGGCCGTGCCGGTGAATATGCGCAGCGTCTCATCTTTAGCCGTGTGATTCTCCTGATGTTCGCCGGTGAACTC
>JBBQHV010000269.1:0-3070 GCA_038324295.1 Chthoniobacterales bacterium | reverse complement strand
GGCTGCTGCCGTCTCTCAACTCTCAACTCTCAACTCTCAACTCATAGAAAGCGGAGGGGGTGGGATTCGAACCCACGAGGGCTTGCGCCCTGCCGGTTTTCAAGACCGGAGCCATCAACCACTCGACCACCCCTCCGAGGTGTGCGGGTTGCGGCTCTTAGTTTGGCATCGTCGCGCGCGCGGGCAAGGCTCGACCGTCACGGCAGAACGAAATTGCTCGACGCCGAAGCAAGTTCGTATGAACATATTGAATGGCATCGAAGTTTCGCCCGGTGATTGCAGAACCAGCGCAGAGCAGGGAGCCGATCCATGGCCGCGGCGCTTCCTGGAGTCCGGCGAATCGTTTCGAAAAACTGCACGTCGATCTTGTGGACACCGACGTGGTCGATCCTGTCGCGGCGGCGGAGGAACGGCCGACGCGCAAGACGGAATACTTTCGCGACGAGAGCAAAACCATCATCGCGCATAACGACAGCCCGGACGTCGGGTTCGAGTCGAGCGTCAATCCCTACCGCGGTTGCGAGCACGGCTGCATTTATTGTTATGCGCGCCCGACCCACGAGTATCTCGGCTTCTCCGCCGGGCTCGATTTCGAGAGCCGCATCATGGTGAAAGAGGACGCGCCGGAATTGCTCGCGGCGGAACTCTCCAAGCCGAAGTGGAAACCGCAGGTCATCGCGATGAGCGGCGTGACCGATCCCTATCAGCCGGTCGAGCGGCGGCTCCAGCTGACGCGCCGCTGCCTCGAAGTGTTTTCTCGGTTTCGCAATCCGGTCGGGATCATCACGAAAAATGCGCTCGTCACCCGCGACATCGATGTCCTCGGCGAGCTCGCGGCGCATCAGGCGGCAGCGGTCAATATTTCCGTTACCTCGCTCGATCCGAAATTGCAGCGCATTCTGGAGCCGCGCACTTCCACGCCACGCGCGCGGCTCGAAGCGATCGCGCAATTGCGTGCGGCCGGCATTCCCGTCGGGGTGATGACGGCGCCGATCATTCCCGGGCTGACCGATCATGAAGTGCCGGCGATCCTGCAAGCCTGCGCGGAGGCGGGCGCGCAATGGGCGGGGTACACCGTCGTCAGGCTGCCGCTCGCAGTCGCGCCGCTTTTCGAGCGCTGGCTGGAGGAACATTTTCCCGATCGGAAAGAGAAGGTCCTCGGCCGGATCCGGCATCTGCGCGGCGGCGGCGCGCGCCTGAACGATCCGAACTTCAAATCGCGCATGGTCGGCGAAGGTATTTTCGCGGAGCAGATCCGCTCGCTCTTCGAAGCCGGCTGCAAGCGCGCCGGGATCGGCGAGCGCCCGAAGCTTTCGACCGCGAGCTTCCGCCGGCCTAACGAGCAGTTACGCCTGTTCGACGCCTGACGAATCCAGGTAAATCATGAACTCCCGCGAGCTTCCGGGGAGGACGGGGTGTCACCCCGTCGTTCGGCGGAGTCTCCGCCGAACACTCGCAACGCCCTGCGGAGAATTGAGGTTTCCGAAGCGCTCGTGTCCTGCGCGCTAAAGGCCTCGCCGCGGCGAGTGCGACGGGGTAACACCCCGTCCTCCCCAGAGGTTGCCTTGACGCGAGGAACGATTTTCAGCCCATCTTTCGGTCCTTCCGACGACTCGAAAAAAATGCCCGCCGCTCACTCGTAGTTGGTCGCGTCCGTCTCCGCGGTGCGGGCGGTGGAGCTGGTCGCTTTCGTCAGGCTGACGCGGCCAAAAATCGTCAGCATCAAAAGCCCGCCGATGAGACCGAAGGGCGCCATGAAGTAGAAGTAATTGTTCCAGCTCCGATCGAGCAGGATGCCGAGAAAATATCCGGCCAGGCTCCCTCCAAAGTATTGGAACGAATCGATCACCCCGGATGCGAAACCCGCCATCTTCGCCCCCCCGATGTCCATCGCCGCCGCCGTGCCGAGGATCGAATGGGTCGAATTCGCGGTGAAGGAAATAAGGATGAGAAAAACGACCGCCGCATTCGCGGTGTGAAATTGCGCCGCCAAAAGAATGACCGCCGTTTCGATGAAATAGAGTCCTGCGGCGACCGGCGCGCGCCGCCCTTGGAAAACGGTGTCCGAGACATAACCCGAGATGAGCGAACCCACGGAAGCGACCAGCGGAATCATAAACCCGAGCCACTTGAATTGCGCCGAGTCGAGGCTCACATGATGCACGTCCTGCATGAAACGCGGGAACCATTGGTCGACGCTCTGCCGCACCGCACCGGTGCAGGCGTAGGCGCACGCGACGATCCACACCACCGGGTTGGAGAGGATCGTGGACAGAACGACGGATATCTTCGTCTGCACATGGCCGCCTTCCGTCTCGTGCGGATTCGGGCTGGGAAAACCGGCCTCCTCCGGCGTGTTCTTGACGAAGATCGCGACGCAGATCGCGACCAGCGTCGCCACCCCCGCCGGCACCCAGAAAAGCCAGCGCCAGTGCAGCGGCGGAATCGACCAGAGCCCGAGAAAGACGAAACCCGCGAGCAAAGCCGGGCCGAAAGTCGTGATCCCGAACCGGCCGAGATTAATCATGAACCCGAAAATGCCGGCGAACCGTCCGCGCTCGCGAGGCCCGAACCAGGCGGCGTTGATCTTGACCATGCCGGGCGCGCCGTAGGCTTGGAAGTAGCCGTCGATCCCGCGGATGGTGACGAAGAGCCAGAGCAACCCCCAGAACGAGGCGAACCCAAAAACCGTGTTCATCACCACGGTCCCGGCTGCGCCGATGAGCATCGAGGCTTTCCCACCGACGCGGTCGGCGATGAGGCCGTTCACGATCTGCCCGCAGGCGTAAGCGAGGAGCGCGGTCGTGATGATCGCGCCGATGTCGGCCTTGTTATAACCAAACTCCCGGCTGATCGCGCCATTCGCGATCGAGAAATTGTAACGGCAAAGGTAAAACGAAGTGTAGAGCAGGCCGATGAAAGCCCAGTTCAGGCCGCGGCGCCGCCGGTAGCCGGGCGGATGATGGAGCAGGATCTCAGTCATATCTTTTCGAGCGGCGGAGAGGATGAGGGACGCGGGAGCAGATGCCTAGCGTAAAATCCCGGCGCCTGTAGACGCTTCCCTCTGGGA
>JBBQHV010000268.1:0-3071 GCA_038324295.1 Chthoniobacterales bacterium | reverse complement strand
TCCCAGCCAGCGCGGAGACTTTGAGGAGCGCCGCTTGCGCCCAATAATTCCCCGGCAGGTCGCGAAACGGCTCGTAATATTTTACGACCGGCTCGATGTCGGCGAGCGCCCTGGCGGCGAGGCCCTGGGAGAGGAGGGCGGCGGTGGTCTTGAGCTGGGGCGGCTCGGGGAAATTGATCCGGGCAATCGTGGAAGCCTGATACCCGACTTCGCCGCGGCTTTGGCCGACTTGCACACTGCCCATGACCATGTCGCCGCTGCGCCGGACTCCCTTGGTTTCGATCGTCTGACCGGTTTTGAGAACGATGTTTTGGGCGTGAGCCGGGCCGACGAGCACGAGCAGGAGCACGAGCACGAACTGGGTGGAGCGGCCGCGGTAAATGGACGCGATCATCCTTGTCCCAGCGCCTCCAATCGCTTTCGCGCTTCGGCCGTTTCGGTGAAATTGGCGAGCTTCTCGTTCCGCAACATTTCCCGGTAGGTGTTGGTCGCTTCCTGCGTCTTGCCCAGCTTTTCGAAGCTCTCGCCGCTCCCGATATAGGCTTTCGCAACCCAGGGGAGGAACTTCTGGTAGCCCACGTAAACCCGCTGGAAATAAGCGTTCGCCTCCGCCCATTTCCCGCGCCGGGCCGCGATCTCGCCTAACGAATAAACGCTGAAGGCGGTCGATTCGCCCCGCCACTCGCGGACCGAGGCGACCTGTTCGAAGGCCTTCTGCGCTTCATCCAGCTTACCGAGCGCGAGCAGGGTCTTGGCCCGGCCGACCGAGATTTCCTTGAGCTTTTGCGCGGCTGCGATCTTCTCGAGGCCGTCGTTAAAAAATTGCAGCGCCTTCGGGTAGTCCTTCTTTTGGCAGGCGATTTCGCCGAGACCGTTGTAGGCGAAGTCGACCATCTGGCTCTTCGGAAAATCATTGATTAAACGCTGATAAAACCGTTCCGCCTGATCGAGCTTCCCTTTGCCGAGCAGATAATCTCCCGCCTCGCCTAACAAGAGCGGACTCATATCTTCGGGCTTAAAATCGGTCGCGATTTGGGCCAGATTTTTTTCCTCCTCGGCCGGCTGACGCCGGAGCCGGGCGAGTTCCGCCTTCGCGAAAAGAATCCGCGCTTTCGCGGTCGGCGTTTCGTTCCCGCCGCCGGTGGCAAGGAGCCGATCCAACTCCGCGCCGGGATCGGTTCTAGTTGTAGCCGGGGGCGGTGACCCCGGCCGGTCTAAATCCTGGCCAAGCCCTGCCCCGCCGGGGTCACCGTCTCCGGCTACAACCGGTTTCTTCTTTTTCACGCAGAGCTGCGCGAGCTGCATGATCAACTGCTCGACCGCGTCGCGGTTCGGATCGTCGATGTATTTCTTTATCGTGTCGGCGGCGAGCTGTTTCGCCTCATCGATTTTGCCCTCGTGCGTCTTCGCTTTGCCGATCCAATAGATCGCCGTGACGACCGTGGGGTTATCCGGCTTGTCCTTGATGAATCCGGTGAAAAGCTCCGCGACTTTGTCCCACTCGCCCTGCTTTTGCAGGAGCTTGCTCGCGGCCATGAGCGAGTAATTCATCACTTCGTCGGTCGCGGCGTTCTGGGAGGAACGGATGTAAATCGGGATGGCGGCCGACTCGCGATCGCTCGCCGCGTAGGCGTCGCCGAGAAGCGCGAGGACTTCGCCGAGCTGCGGATTATTCTGGAACTCCTTCTCCCACGCCTGGCAATCGGCGATCACTTCGTCGTAAAGCGAGGCGGCGTATTTGCAGACCGCGAGCCGATATTTCGCATCGGCGAGGAACGCGCCCTGCGGATGTTTCGCGATGTAATCCTGCAACTGATTCATCGCGTCCTGATATTTGCCGGCGAAGAGCGCGCAAAGGGCGATCCGGTAGCGGACGTCTTCGGCGTTCGCGCCTTTCGGAAATTCCTTCAGGTATTGCTCATAGGCCGTGACCGCTTCGGGATAATTGCCTTCGCTAAACTTGGCGTTCGCGAGGAGGTAGCGAATCTGCTCGCGGAATTTGCTCTGCGGCTGGGCCTCGAGAATGCGCCCGAAATAGGTTTCCGCCGCTTTCGGATCGCCCGCCTGAAGCGCGACCGCGCCTAACAAATAGCCGACCGTGGCGACGTTCGGGCCGTTTTTGAAATCGCGCAGATACTCCTCGCAACGCTCCTCCGCGCGGGCCGGCTGAATAACATCGGCGAGCGCGATAATGATCCCGAAAAGAGCCGGCTCCCGCTCCGGGCTCTCTTTGAAACGCTCGAGGATATCCTGATAAACCACGATCGCCTCCCACTTGCGTCCCAGCTCGTAAAAGCAGCGCCCCAGCCGCAGATAAATCGCGGGTGTGATCGTGGGCAGCTTCTCGAATTCGGCGAGCAACTTCTGCGCGCTCGCGATGTCGTCCTTGAGCTGGTTGTTGAGCGGCGCGAGCTGCGTAATCTCGCCCGGGTTGGCGCGCGCCCGGGCGAGGTTCTCGTCGATTCGGTGCTGCATCGCGGCGATCCGATCGTTCTGCAGCCTAACGAGCTGCTCGCGCGGATAAGCGGCGCGATAACAGGCGAGCGCTTCCTTGTATTGCTGTTTCCCGTAAAACTTGTCGCCCAACTGGACGGTGAGCGAGTTCAGTTCGACCACGTTGTCGACCAGCGCGATCTGGCGATGGATCAGTTCCAGGGTGTGCAGCGCCTTCGCTCCGTCGCCCTTTTGCGCGTAAAGCTGGGCGAGCAGAGTCGCGCCGCGCATCGCGTCGGCATTCCTGATTTCGTTCCCGACCAGTTTTTCGAGGGCGCGAATCGCGTCGTCGGTTTTGCCCGCCGCTTTGCTCGCTTCGGCTTCGAAGAGCAGCGCCTGATCGCGCAACTGCGGATCGTGTTCCAGCGCCGCCATCTGGGCGGCCGCTTCCTTGAAATTCTTGCTCAGCAAATTCGATTGCGCGATCGCGAAGGCGGCGCCGCCGGCATGCGCGCCTTTGGGGAATTTTGCCTGGTAATTTTTGAAAGCGGCGATCGCTTTCCCGTAGTCGCCCGCGTTGAAGTAAGCCGAACCGATCGTGTAAAAGATCGGCTCCAGCTCCGGGGTCACCGCGACGC
>JBBQHV010000267.1:0-3078 GCA_038324295.1 Chthoniobacterales bacterium | reverse complement strand
GCCGTTATCGTCCACTTTCCCGGTGCCGAGAGCGACGACACTGCCTTCCTGCGGCTTTTCTTTCGCGGTATCGGGGATGATGATGCCGCCCTTTTTGGTTTCCTTCTCTTCGATCGGTTGCACCAGCACCCGGTCTCCGAGAGGTCTTACGTTAATTGCCATTTGTTTTAGTTACTCCTTCTTGTCTTTTTTGGTTAGTGCCGCCGCCGTAGTGGAACTGCGCCCCCTTAGGACGGTCGGCAAATTGTTTGAGTTGATGAAATCTCATGCCGCAATGGCGCTTTTGGAAAAACAGAAGCGACATTCTCTTAGCGCATTATGAAGGCGCTCTATAGCGTGGCGCCAATCTCTACTCCGGTGCACCTGATCGGACGATTGTGCCAACCGGAAATCCGAGATGCCGCGGACATGGGTTCTGTGAAAATCCTCATGGCAGCTCTTGCATGCGGTGCGCAAGCGGCAAACGTCAAAATTGCGATCGAAATGACGCGAAAAGACGGAATAAATCAAATCGTCATGGTGGACTTGCAGTTCCTCTCCCTTCAAACCACACATGCGACACTTAAAGTTGTCCATCGTCCGCACGACATCACGACGGTCCGCCCATTCGGGGCTCGCATAGAAAAAGCTCTGCTCCACGAGACAGGCCTCACCATCGCGATATGGCTCAAGTGATACGCCGTATTGTTGGTTCTCCTGTATGTGGCGCTCGATAGAGGTGTAGGCCTCTTGAAAACCTTCGGATGCTGGAATTAAGCCACGCTCAGGTTCGGCGAAATTCACCGATGGATGATGATTTGCCCGATACCTCTCAACCATCGTTTCATGAGGGACGAAGTATCGCGGTTCCCTGCCGTCAAAAATCTCCTCCAAGTCGAATTTCACGTGTCGGGTAATTGGAACGCGCGCATCTCGAAGCACATCGATAACATCGTAGAGACCAAACTCATCCATCTCGGAGAGCGCTTCTAGGTAGGATGCATCACCCCCCGTCGCTTCGCCGACCAGATTCGTGGCGTGAGCTCGTATCGTTCGTTCCTCGTCCATCTAAAGATTGTCCTCTTCCGAACTTACTTCTTGTCTTCGTCGACGACTTCGAATTCGGCATCGACCACGTCGCCTTGATCCTTGCGCGGGCCGCCTTCCTGCGGTTCGGCGCCCTGTTCGGGACGACCGTCTGCTTCCGCGGCCGGTGTCGGACCGGCGCTGGCCGCCGCTTGCTTGTAAAGGTCGGCACTGATTTCCTGGAACTTGTTCTGCAAGTCCTCGTAGGTCCTCTTCATCGCGTCGGTGTCGTTGGCCTCGATCGCATCGCGGACAGCTTTGATCGCGTCCTCGACTGTTTTCCGCTTATCTTCGGGAACCTTATCGCCGAGATCCTTGAGTTGTTTCTCGCTTTGATAGGCAAGCGTGTCCGCGTTGTTCTTGATCTCGATCGCTTCCTTCGCCTTCTTATCTTCCTCAGCGTGCGTCTCGGCGTCGCGCTGCATTTTCTCGACCTCTTCCTTGCTCAAGCCTGAGCTACCAGTGATGGAGATTTTCTGTTCCTTGCCGGACCCAAGGTCCTTCGCGGAGACATGGAGGATGCCGTTGGCGTCAATGTCGAAAGTGACTTCAATCTGCGGAACACCACGCGGGGCCGGCGGAATGCCGTCGAGGTGGAAGGTTCCGAGGTTCTTGTTATCCCGAGAGAGCGGTCGCTCGCCCTGCAGGACCTTGATCTCCACTCCCGGCTGGTTGTCGCTGTAAGTCGAGAAGATCTGCGACTTACGAGTCGGGATGGTGGTATTGCGCGGAATCATCGGTGTCGCGACGCCGCCGGCGGTTTCGATCGCCAAAGTAAGCGGAGTGACGTCAAGGAGAAGGACGTCTTTCACGTCGCCCTTCAAAACACCGCCCTGAATCGCCGCGCCTACGGCCACGACCTCGTCAGGGTTGACGCCTTTGTGAGGTTCCTTGCCAATGAGTTCGCGCGCGGTCTCGATGACCTTCGGCATACGCGTCATGCCACCGACGAGCACGAGTTCGTTAATGTCTTTCTCGGAGAGCTTCGCATCGGCCAGGCAGGCCTTAACCGGCGGAATGGTCCGCTGGAACAACGGATCAGTCAGCTGCTCGAGCTTCGAGCGAGTAAGCTTCTTCTGGATGTGCTTCGGACCGCTCGCATCCGCGGTAATGAACGGCAGGTTGATCTCGTACTCCTGCGAGGAGGAGAGAGCGATTTTGGCTTTCTCGGCTTCCTCCTTGATACGCTGAATCGCATCGGGCTGCTTCGAGAGGTCGATGCCGCTGTCTTTCTTAAATTCGTTAACGATCCAGTCGACGAGGACGTTATCCCAGTCATCGCCACCGAGGTGAGTGTCGCCATTAGTCGCTTTCACTTCAAAGACGCCGTCGCCGATTTCCAGGACAGAGATATCAAAGGTGCCGCCGCCCAGGTCATAGACCGCGATCTTTTCGTCCTTCTTCTTGTCCAGACCGTAAGCGAGCGAGGCGGCGGTTGGTTCATTGATGATCCGGAGCACTTCCAAGCCCGCGATCTTACCCGCGTCCTTGGTCGCGTTCCGTTGCGAGTCGTTGAAGTAGGCCGGCACGGTGATGACAGCCTGGGCGATCTTCTCACCCAGCTTCGCTTCCGCGTCGGCTTTGAGTTTCGCAAGAATCATCGCGGAAATTTCAGGCGGACTGAAGGTCTTCTTCTCGCCGTTCACTTCCACCTGCACGTGGGCATCGCCATTGGCGGCCTTCACGATTTTATAGGGAACGCGATGTTCTTCCTCGCGGACCTCATCGAACTTGCGCCCCATGAAACGTTTGATCGAGAAAACTGTGTTGGCGGGATTCGTGACCGCTTGACGCTTTGCCGCTTGCCCGACGAGTCGTTCGCCGTTCTTGGCGAAGGCGACAATGGAAGGCGTGGTTCGCGCGCCTTCGCTATTTTCCAAAACTACCGGGTCGCCGCCCTCCATCACAGACATGCAGGAGTTGGTCGTGCCCAAATCGATACCTAAAACTTTAGCCATTTATATATAGAAATCCTTTCGGCGGTCTGTTTAGCAACGATCGTTCCAACCGCCA
>JBBQHV010000266.1:0-3096 GCA_038324295.1 Chthoniobacterales bacterium | reverse complement strand
GGGTTTTTTTTTGTTTTATTTTTTTGGGGGGGGGGGGGTTGGTTAATGGGGGGTGCCCCCTCCTTTTTTTTTTTGTCGGTGTCTTTTTTTTTTTTTTTTTTACCCCCGCCATTTTTTACCCCCCCCGCCACCAGTAAAAGCCGGCGCTTTCGGAATCCGCGGATTGAAAAGACCAGAACCGCACACCCAGAGGCGGCTCGCGTTTCGAATCAAGAGGCGAAACCGATCCCGATCTTGTTCGTGATCTTTTTGCTGCGTGGTTGCAGCTAAGGCTGGCAGGTAAAGAGGTGAGTCGCCTGGCCGGAAGCTCCTGAGGTTGGGGCTCTCCCGGTCAGGCGTTCGCTTTGGGTGAGACGGTTGCCCGTCGCCTTCACCGCGGCTAGGTCTCTGCCATGCGCGAGCGTTTCGAATTTGCCAGCGACAATACCGCTGCGATTTGTCCGGAAGCCTGGGCGGCTCTGGCGGAGGCCAACTCTGAGGCAGTCGCTTCCTACGGCGAGGATCGCTGGACGGCCCGCGTCTGCGCGCAGGTGGCGGAGATTTTCGAGAAGGATTGCGAAACCTTTTTCGTCTTCAACGGCACCGGCGCCAACTCGCTCGGCCTCGCCCAAATGTGCCGGCCGTTTCAAAGCGTGCTTTGCCACGAGCACGCGCACATCGAGACGGATGAATGCGGTGCGCCGGAATTTTTCTCCGGCGGCTCGAAGCTGCTTCGGGTAACGGGGGCGAACGGCAAAATCGATCTGAGCGACGCCGCGGAAGTGATCGCGCGCCAACCGGACCTGCATTCGCCCAAGCCGCACGTCATCAGCCTGACCCAGGCGACGGAGCTGGGAACGGTCTATTCGCCTGACGAGCTCGAAGCGGTCGCGGGATTCGCCCGTCAGCACCGCCTGCGCCTGCACATGGATGGCGCGCGTTTCGCCAATGCGGTGGCGTCGTTAGGCTGCAAGCCGCGCGAAATCACCTGGGAACGGGGCATCGATGTCCTCTCCTTCGGCGGAACGAAAAACGGTCTGGCCGCGGGCGAGCTGGTCGTGTTCTTCGATCGCGAGCTGGCCCGGGAGTTTGATTATCGGGCCAAGCAAGGCGCGCAGCTCGCTTCCAAAATGCGCTTCCTCGCCGCGCCCTGGGCGGGTTTGCTCGCGGATGACGTGTGGTTAAAAAATGCACGCCGAGCCAACGACGCCGCGAAAGAGCTGGCCGAAAGACTCGGAGCGGAACTCGTTTTTCCGCGCGAATCGAGCGCGCTCTTCCTTCGACTGAGCGACGAACGCGTCGAACAACTGCGGGCTCGCGGCTGGCGCTTCTACAAATTCATCGAGCCGGATGTGTATCGCCTGATGTGCTCCTGGTCGACGACCGACGAGATGATCGCAGAATTCGCCGCCGATTTCGCCTCGGCACCATTGTAGGGCGGGCGCATCGCCTGCCCAGTTTGATCCGGGGCAACCGAAGCGGTCGCCCTACAATTTCTACTTGTGCTCGGTCCAGCTCACGCGGAGCACATTCGCCAATGAACCCGCGCGACCTGCCGATCTACGAGCTCGAAGACTCGATTGTAGAGTCGTTAGGCAAAGAGCCGCGCCTCGTTCTGCAGGCGCCGACCGGCTCGGGCAAGTCGACCCAGGTCCCGCAAATCCTCCTCGATCGCGGACTGCTCGGGAACGGCGAAGTCGTCATTTTGCAGCCGCGCCGGCTGGCCGCGCGCCTCCTCGCCCGGCGCGTCGCGGCGGAGCGCGCGGGCTCGTTAGGCCAGGAGGTCGGTTACCAGATCCGCTTCGAGCGCGTCGTTTCCGCGCAGACCCGCATCCGGTTCGTGACGGAGGGAATTCTCCTTCGCCAACTGCTCCAGGATCCGGAACTGCGCGGCGTCTCCGCGATTCTCTTCGACGAATTTCACGAGCGCCATCTTTACGGCGACATCACTCTCGCCCGCGCCCTGCACCTGCAGGAAACGAAGCGGCCGGATCTCAAGCTCGTCGTCATGTCGGCGACGCTCGAGTCGGACAAGGTGGAAAAATATCTCGCGCCGGCCGCGCTCCTCACTTCCAGCGGTCGCACTTACCCCGTCGCGATCGAATACCTGACGAAATCCGCAAATTATCCGATCTGGGATTTGGCGGCCGATGAACTCGAGCGGCTCGGGCCAGGAACAGAAGGCGACGTGCTCGTTTTCATGCCCGGGAAATACGAGATCACGCGCACCATTTCCGCGATCCGCGCGTCGTGAGTGAGCGATCGCTTCGTCGTCCTGCCGCTCTACAGCGAGCTACCGCCGGGCGAGCAGGACGCCGCCCTCGCCCATTACGAAAAACGGAAAGTGATCGTCGCGACCAACGTGGCGGAAACCTCGCTCACGATCGACGGGGTGCGCGTCGTGCTCGACAGCGGGCTCGCCCGGATCGCGCGGTTCGATCCGCGTCGCGGCATCAACACGCTTTTCATCGAAAACATCAGCCGCGCTTCCGCCGACCAACGCGCCGGCCGGGCCGGGCGGACGGCGCCGGGACATTGCCTGCGGCTCTGGACGGAGCGCGAACATTCGGAGCGCGCGGCGCAGGAATTACCGGAAGTGAAACGGCTCGACCTTGCGGAGGTGGTGCTGACGCTGAAAGCGAGCGGGATCGACGACGTCGCCGGTTTCCGCTGGCTGGAAGCGCCGGACCCTAAAGCCCTCGAGAAGGCCGAGGAATTGTTGGCCGATCTCGGAGCGCTTGCGCACAGGAGGGTAGCGCGAGCTTCCCGCGTGCGCGGGTCCATCTCGCAAGCTGGAAGCTCGCGCCACCTGACCTCGTTAGGCCGGCGTATGCTCGCCTTCCCGGTCCATCCGCGATATGCGCGCATGCTGCTCGCGGCGCAGGAGCAAAACTGCGTGCGCGGCATCGCCCTCATCGCCGCCCTCACCCAGGGTCGTAGCCTGCTTCGGCGCGCGGAGGGCAAACAAATGCGGACGGAACGCGAGGATTTTTTTGGGAGCGAAGAGGAATCTGATCTCTTCATTCTGGTCCGCGCCTTTCGCTTCGCGGAAAAGAACAACTTCGATCCGCGGCGTTGCGCGCGCCTTGGGATAAACGCCGGTGCGGCGCGTGAGGC
>JBBQHV010000265.1:0-3115 GCA_038324295.1 Chthoniobacterales bacterium | reverse complement strand
ATCTTGGGAGAATCTTCTGTCATGACGATAAGGCGAGTTTGCGCAGGAACGCTGGCCGTATTGCTCGCCACCGCCCTGCAGGCCGCGAGCCAGACGCCGACGCCGACAATTTCTCCCACGGTGACCCCCTCGCCCACCGCGACGATCAGTCCAACTCCGAGCCCGACCCCCACACCCTCAGCCACGCCCACGCCGAGCGCGACTCCGACCCCGAGCGCCACGCCGACTCCATCCGCCACACCCACGCCCAGCATCACACCGACGCCTGGTCCTTCGGCCACGCCGGGAACGATGGGCGAGGCACTGCTCGACATTTCCACTCGCGCCCAGGCCGAGACGGGCGATAACTCGCTCATCGGCGGCTTTATTCTCGGTAACGGCACGGCCACAAAGACGATCGCGGTCCGTGCGCTCGGCCCGTCGTTAGGCGGGCTCGGGGTTTCCTCTCCGCTTCTCAATCCCAGCCTCCAGCTCTTCAATTCATCCGGCCAAATCATTGGGAGCAACGACGATTGGATGACGAACCCAAACATGCAGGAAATCATCGACGCGGGCCTGGCGCCCAGTGACTCGCGGGAGTCGGTTATTCTGACCACGCTCGGCCCGGGCAGTTACACCGCCGTCGTCACCGGTGTCGATAGCGACACGAACGACGTCGCTCTCGTTGAAGTCTTCGATCTCGATTCCCTCAACACGCCGCAACTGCTCAACATTTCCACCCGCGGCCTGGCAGGCACGAGCGACCGCGTCATGATCGCCGGGGTGATTGTCGGCGGCGCCACGGCCAAGGCGATTGTCGTGCGCGGCCTCGGCCCCTCGCTTGCCTCCTCAGTCGCAAATCCTCTGCCCAACCCCACCCTCACGATCGTGAACAGCCTTGGGACGATCGTCGCGACAAACGACGATTGGCAGCTCGATCCTGGGGCGAGCGAGATTTCCGCCCTCGGCCTCGCCCCTGCCAGCGCCCTCGAATCGGCCACTCTTCTCACCCTTCTTCCCGGTAGCTATACTGCGATTCTATCCGATGCGACCGGCAACACCGGTATCGGCTTGGTCGAAGTCTACAGCGTCACGAACAGCCAGTAGGAGCCGGAGCTGCGATTGGGCAGTATGGGATTCGATCAGTATCACGAACCGCCTAACGAACTTCCGAAAGAGACCCGCACCTTCGCGCGCATGATCCTTTCCGTGATCGAAGAAGCGCAGGCGATCGACTGGTACGAGCAGCGCATGGCGGTGGAGACAGACCGCTCCGCCAAGGCGATCATGAAAAGCGCGCAGAAGGAGGAGTTCAAACACTTCGGGATGGACCTGGAGTTTCTCCTCCGCAAGAAACCGGTCTGGCGCGAGACTTTGAAAGGCATTCTTTTCACCTCCGGCAACATCGTCGAGGAAGGCGAAGAAGCCGAAGAGAAGGCCGACTAAGCGCGGCGCGCCTGTGGACGCTTCGCTCTGCGAAGCGCGAGGGTGATTTTCGCCGGCGCGAGACGGCCATCCCACTCTCGCGCCACCCAGAGGGAGGCATCCAGAGGAAGCTCGCGCTACCCGCCCGCGGCCACCCGCAGGATTTCGACGCGATCGTTTTCCTGCAACTTCTCGTTAGGCCAATCCCGCCGGCGCAGCGCCACGCCGTTATGTTCGATGAGCGTAGTCTCGGGCGCGAGCCGATGCCTCGCGATCAACTTCTCGATCGTCCACTCGTCGCCACAATCCGTCCCCTCGCCATTCAGGAAAATCTTCATCGGGTTGCGAGCGCCTGGTCCCAATCCTTCCAGACCGGCTCAAAACCGCGTCGCCGCAACCCGGCCGCGACTTCGGCCGGCGAGCGCTCGTCGCTGATCTGGAACTGGCTCGTCGCGATCTCATCGCTCGTCGCGTCGGGCGGGAGGATGCGTCCACGCACCGTCTGGTGAACGGCACCGCGCCCCTGCCCGGTGTAGCCGCCGGGCTCGGTGTGACTGCCCGCGCTCATGCTCGTCACACCTAACGACGCCAGCGCGTCGCGCAACCCGGCCGGCTCGCGCGTGCTCAGGACGATCCCGACCCGCGGAAAACAAATCCGAAAAGCGCAGATCAACTGCGCGAGCTCCCGTTCGCCTAACGAGAAGGGGGGAACGAATTCGCCGGCCGCCGGGCGCAACCGCGGGAGGCTGACGGTGAGATCGGATTGCCAGCAGTGTTTCTGCAAATATTCGAGGTGGGCGGCGAGGGCAAGCGCTTCCCCGCGCCAGGCGGACAGACCAAAGAGGGCGCCGATGCCGATCCGACGGAAACCCGCCGCGTAAGCCCGC
Organism: Chthoniobacterales bacterium; assembly: GCA_038324295.1. Classification (GTDB taxonomy): domain Bacteria; phylum Verrucomicrobiota; class Verrucomicrobiia; order Chthoniobacterales; family UBA10450; genus Palsa-1392. The sequence continues at coordinate 824 of JBBQHV010000265.1, read as the reverse complement.
TCCGGCGTATCGAGACGCCAGTTGAAATCGCGTTTCGGCCCAGAAGTGTGCATCTCCGAGTAAACCTCGCGGTGGTAGGTTTCCTGATAAACCACCAGGCCCTCGGCCCCTGCTTCCACCAGCGGCCGGTAATCGGCCGTCTCCATCGGCCCGAGCTCGAGCGCGATGGAAGAGAACAACGGCCCGAGCGCGCGAATGCAATCGGCAAGATAGTTGCCGCTAACAAATTTCGGATGCTCGCCCGCCACGAGCAGGACCTGGCGGAAACCCTGGGCGGCAAGATGCCGCGCTTCCGCGAGCATTTGCTCGACCGTGAGGGTGACGCGGAGGATCGGGTTGTCGCGCGAAAAACCACAGTAGCGGCAGTTGTTGATGCATTCGTTGCTCAGGTAAAGCGGCGCAAACATCCGCATCGTGCGGCCGAAATTCTGCCGGGTCAGCTCGCGCGCCTCCTGCGCCATCGCTTCGAACTGCTCGCCGTCGTTAGGCGCGAGGAGCCCTTCGAAGCGCCGGAGGAGCGGCGACTTGCCGAGCGGCAATTGATCGAGAAGCGAGATGAAAGACATCGCGCTAATTTCGCGGCTCAGCCCGGAATCGCAATCGCGGAAGCGGCGTTGTAGTTTTGCCGCGTGAGCAAATTGCGCTTTATCCCACTCCCGCCGCGCGAGAATCTGTCGCCTGACGAAGTGCAGACGCGGGCCAACGCTTTCCAGGAGAAAATGGCGCGACGGCGAACGGTCCGCGATTTTTCCGATCGCCCGGTCCCGCGGGAAGTGATCGAGAGCTGCCTGCGCACGGCGGGGAGCGCGCCGAACGGCGCCAAC
>JBBQHV010000264.1:0-3129 GCA_038324295.1 Chthoniobacterales bacterium | reverse complement strand
CTCGCAGGATTTGAAGACCGGCTTCCTCGTCGGCTCGACCCCGAAGTTTCAGCAGATCGCGATCCTCGCCGGCTCCCTCGCTTCCGCGATCGCGCTCGGGCCGATCCTTCTCGTCCTGAACGATTCCTACACCGTCTATGTGCCGCCGACGACGTTCCAAAAAGTCGAAGCCGGCGCGACCCCGCCGCGCGTGCAGGCGGCCAATCTGCCCGAATTCCGCGAGAAGCTGAAGCCGGACACGACCGGGCATTACCGCGTTTTGCATAACGCAAAGGGCGGCGTGAACTCGATCGTTCCGGGCCTCGAGGCGGGCGATTACCTGGTCAACGACGCGGGCGAAGTCGTCTACAAAATGGAGCGCAACTTTCCCGCCGACCTGCGCGCGCCTAACGATGCCGAGCTGGGCCCGAAAGAACACATCAAAGGCGCGCAAGCCAACCTCGACCCGCAACTTTACCGTTCCTGGCAACGCTCCGACCCCAGCGGCGGCGACGCCCAGCGTTTCCTCGTCAACGACCAGGGCGAAGCGATTTACCTCGTCGATCCCGGCATCAACGGCACCCACAGGGTCCGTCCCGATGGCTCGACCGTGACGAAATTCGACGCGCCCAAAGCGACCCTCATGTCCTACATCATTAAAGGCATCCTCGGCCACAAGCTGCCCTGGGCGCTGGTCTTGTTAGGCGTGATGATCGCGATCGTGCTCGAAATGAGCGGCATTCCCTCGCTCGCTTTCGCCGTCGGCGTTTATCTGCCGCTCGCTTCTTCCACGCCCATCTTTGTCGGCGGGATGTTGCGCTGGCTGGTCGATCGCTGGTTGCGCAAACACAAGTTCCACGAGCACGGCTTGAATCACGATGAGCTGGTCGCGGAAGGCGACAAGAGTTCCGGCGTGCTCCTCGCTTCCGGTTACATCGCCGGCGGCGCACTCGCCGGCATTGTCATCGCGATCATGCAAGGCTGGCCAAGCCTGGCCGGGGTGAACGAACGGCTGGCCGCCTGGGCGACTGCGCACAATCCTTTCTTCGCCGGCCCGCAGGCCAATCTCCTCGCGCTCATCCCCTTCGCCGTTCTCTGTCTTCTGCTCTATCTCGTGGGCCGCGACCTGCTCCTCGCGCCGCGGGCCAGGAGTAAAAGCTAGAGCGCTGCCAGAAATTATTTCCAGCTCTGACGGCAAGTTGTAGCCGGGGGCGTTGACCCCGGCGGCGAACGAGTTGGTCACGCGCCAGACCAGCCGGGGTCAGCGCCCCCGGCTACAACTTCGCCAATCGGAAACTTCTTTCGGCAAATGCTCTAGAGCGCTGTAACACCTGACTCGGGTCTGAATTTCCGCGACGTTTGTTCACTCGACCGCTTTAAGCGGTCGAGTTTTCAGTTAAACTTCTGACTCCAAGGGCAGTCGGGGAAAAGCGAAACTGACTTTCCAGGTTGCGGTGCACCAGTGCAGTGAATCATTGAGTTCTGATTCATCAAAATGGAGGGTCGAGCTCCTGCGAGACTGCGGCGTCGCAGGAGCTCCGCCCTCCATTGCCTTTTGCCTGTTCACTTTTCAACAACTCACTGCACTGGAGCGAGGACTCGTTAGGCAGAGCTCCCCAAAGTTGACCTCCGGCCCGGTCAATTCCCAGAGCGAGCCGCCCGGCCTTTTCGTTAGGCAGAATTCCGTTTCCTCGAGGCGGGGCGGGCAGGACTTTGTCCGCCCGAAATCGAAACCGGCTCGCCAGCGCCCGCCGCCCGCGCTTAAGCTGCCGGGGCGCATGGAAACTCTCGTCGAAGAACCGCCGGCCCGGACCCGCCGCCGCGCCTTTCGCCGCTACTCGCCGCCGGTCCTGATCGCGGTCGTTCTCCTCCATCTGGTCCTCGGCGGCGTCGCTACCATCTGGGTGGTCTCGAAGTATTCCGCGACCCGCAAACTCACTTTCCGGGCCGGCCCGAAATCGCCCAACCCGAGCGAACGCGCACTCGAACACCGCGTCCAGTTACAGAAGAAACTCGAAACGGTGAGCGCTCCACCGGCCGTGCCCCAGCGCGTCCTCACGACTGGAATCGCGAAAGTTACCCTCCCGCCGATGCCGGAAATTCAGGCGCAGGAGAATACCCCGCGCACCATGCTCGGCGCGGGCGGCGCAGGCGTCGGCTTCGGCACGGCCGGAAGCATGATGAGCGCCGGCACCGCGAGCGGCGGCGGAGTGGCGATCAATTTTTTCGGAATCAAAGACATCAGCAACAGCGTCGTCATCATGATCGACGTCTCCGACTCGATGTTTGGGCGGACCGGCGATGCCGACTACAGCTCAGGCCGCCTCGTCAAGGAAGGGAAGGCGCAGAGTTTTCAGGCCGTCCGTGATGAGGCGATCCAACTGGTCAAGAGTCTCACGCCGGCCACCCGTTTCGGGATCGTCCGCTGGTCGGGCGGTGCTTACTCCTGGAAACCGGAGCTCGTCCCCGCGACCGAAGAGAACAAAGCCGCGGCGATCGCCCATATTCAAACGGAGATCGATTACCACAAGGCGCCCAAAAAGAAGGGCCGTCCCGGCGGGACGCGACATGACTACGCGCTTGAAGAAGCGTTCAAGCTCAAGCCGGAAACGATCTACATGTTGACCGACGGCAACGCCACCGGTGTCACGCCGCAGGAGGTCTACAATGTCGCGGAAGAGGGGCAGAAGACGCTCCCGAAAAAGGCGCGGCTGCACGTGATTTATTACCTGACCGGAGAGGACAAGCGCGACGAGCGACTTTTCCTCCAGGGGCTCGCCTCCCGAAACGGCGGAAAATTCAGCACGGTCGAGGCGAAGAACCGGAGCCAGGGCAGCGGGAAAAAGAGCAGCAAAAAGAAGAGCGGAAAAAAAGGCCGCTGACTTCTCGTTAGGCGGCGGGCGCCTGCGTAATCTTTCGGGGAGGACGGGGTGTCACCCCGTCGTGCTCGGGAGTCTCCCGAGCACATGACCTGTGCGTGGCTCGGTCTGCTTGTCGATTTTTTTGCACGCGTATTCCAAATGGGCCGCCGGGAGACTCCCGGCGGCGACGGGCTGACAGCCCGTCCTCCCCGGAACCTTTCGCGTCGCGCTCACCCGCCCTGCACCGGCGGCATGATCGCGATCTGTTCGTTAGGCTGGAGCCGATGCG
>JBBQHV010000263.1:0-3136 GCA_038324295.1 Chthoniobacterales bacterium | reverse complement strand
CAGACCTTCGACGGCGGCTTTGATTTTCCCGGGGACGACCGCAAATGTTCCGTCCTTCCCGACCGTGAAAGCGCCGTGATCGAGCAGGTAATTGAACTGCACCGCCATCCCGAGGCCGTGCGCTTCGTTCGTGCCGAAACGAAGGGTGCGAAAACTGGAGGCGAGGTAGGTGTCGTAGAGAGAGGTTTCGAGCGAATGCTCGACGACGCCTTTATCGATCAGGTATTGGAGGGCGAAGAGTCCGGAGATATCGGCCTTCGCTTCCTCCAGGGCGCTGTAGGTCTCTTTTAACTCTTCCCGGACGGTGCTCTGGCGGCCGTTCACAGTCACATCATGCGGCCCGAGGCCGTGCATCAGCTCGTGCACGACGATGTGAGTGAAAAAGGCGTCGAAGGAAAGGTTCTTTTGATCGTTAGGGGAAAGAACGACCCGCGCGATCGGCTCGAGGATTGTGGCAAACTTGGCGTCCTGCACGTTTTTCAGCATGACCCGCTTGGAGCCTTTCTCGCGCGTGACTCGCTCGTCGTTAGGCAGATTGTAGGCGGCGGTCTGAACCCCATGGTTGGCGTCGCCCGCGTCGAAGAGCTCGTTCACCACCACAATCGGTGAAAGCGCGCCCAGCTTCGGGTTGCGATACTTCGGATCGATCGGGAGATGGTCCTCGATGTCCTGGAGCTGGCCGGAGAACTTTTGCAGCTTCGCGCTTTCCGCTTCATCGCGCACGGTGATGAAGGATTCGAAGGCGGCCTTGTAGTTGAACCACCCGTCGTTGTAGACCTCGTAAGGTCCGAGCGTCGGTTCGATCGCGCCTTCTAACTCCATCCAGGCGACATCGCTCGGGTAATAGTCATTCGTCGCGAAAGCATCCGCCCGCGTTTTTAGAAACTTCTGCAAGGTCGGTTCGGTCGCGGCCGCGGCGGCCTCGCGCAGATATTTCGCCGCGAGGGTGAGTTCTCCTTCGTACTCCGTGCTGTAGGGAACGACTTCAAAATTATTGTAGGGCTTGCGCCGGACGACAGTGAAGAACCCTTTCGCCTGCTCCTGTTCCTTGGGTGGGAGCGCCTTCATCCAGGCCGTCATCATTCTCTTCGAGGTGTCGAGTGGATAGAAGCCCGCTCCTTCCGGCTTGGGCGGCGCGCCCGGGATGAAGGGCTCGTTTTCGTCGAGGGCCGACCACGGTCCCTTGTTGATCAGGAAATAATGGAGACGCGCCCTTCCCAGCGGAGTCGTATCGCCGGCGAGGTCGACCAGCATGGAGGGATTTCCCGGCCACATCTGGCGCAGGAAAATTCCGTCGATGATCTGCGAAGCCCGGACCAGCCTGGCGAGGACCTTACGATCGTTAGGCGAAAGCTTCGACAGGTCGACCGTGATTTTGGTCGGAGCGAAGCGCGCCGCCATTTTCTCGAGCTGCGCCTGGTCGGGCATTTTCTGTTCTTGAGCGTTGGCGGATAAGGCAATGGTCGCCGCAAGAAGGATTGGAAGTGTCTTCATCGGCAGGTTCTATCCACGCAAACGGAAAGGCGCGCGAGCGAAATGTCCGGGGAACGGTCGCCGCGGCGCCCTGGCTTCGGCGCACCGCCGAAACAGGCTTGGGGCTGGAGGAAAAGTTCGCAATGGCGGGGCGCCATTGCCAGCACGCGAGGGCGCGTGCGCTCCCCGGCCGAGCAGCCGAATTAGATCACACCCGACGGCGCCTTGGCCTTGGCGCGATCAATCAGCCTGACCGGCGAAATCTTGACCACGTTATCGGGGTCATAGTCGATCAACTTGAGCCAGTCTTCCGTGATATCGGATGCGGGCAGGATTTCGTTTTCGAGATACTCGGCGTTGTAGGCTACCTGCAGGTCGGTCTCGCTGATTCCCTCGTCTTTCCCGCTCGCAATCGAGCGCTTGATCGCCATCCCTTTGGCCCGTTCGACGACCGAAGCGATGATCGCGCCGCTGATCACGTCGCTCCGGAAGAGTGCTTCCTTGCGTCCACTCCGGAGCGTCACTTCGAGGAGGCGATTCTCTTCCCGTTTCGCGAATTGCTGCTCGAGCAACCGATCGATCACGGCGTCGATCGCCGCGCTCGTCGACTCCGCGCCGGCCAGGATCGCTGGATCGTAGGGGAGGGAATCGGTCAGATAAATGCGATAAATCTCGCGCGCCCCTTGTTTGTTAGGCCGGTTCACCTTGATCTTGCGGTCGATCCGGCCCGGGCGCAGGATCGCGGGGTCGATCAGGTCGGCCCGGTTCGAAGCGAGGATGATGACGACCTCGTGGAGCGAATCGATCCCATCCATCTCCGTGCAAAACATCGGGACGAGGGTGGAAAGAATGCTCGAGTAATGGGAAGCGCGGCGGGTGCCGAGGATGCTCTCGGCTTCGTCGATGAAGAGAAACGGCATGTAACCTTCGCGCCGTTTCTCGCGCGCGGTGGCGAAAATTTCGCGCACCATCCGCTCCGATTCGCCGACCCACATATTGAGAATCTCGGGCCCCTTGATGTGCATGAAATACTCGCGCATGTCGGCGCCGGATTTACTGCGGAGTTGCTTCGTCAGGTTGTAGGCGGTGGCCTTGCCGATGAGCGTCTTGCCGCAGCCGGGCGGGCCGTAGAGGAGAAAACCTTTCGGGGTCGCGTGCTGAAATTTTTGGAACAACTCCTCGTGCAGGAGCGGGAGCTCGATCGCGTCGCGAATCGCCTGGAGCGCTTCCTCCTGGCCGCCGACTTTTTCCCACGGCAACTCGGGCACTTCATCGAGGTAATGATCGTGCGTTTCGGGGCGCGCGAGCAGCTCGAGCGCGATGCGGAAATTCGCATCCACCCGCACATCGTCGCCGGCTTTCAGCGGCGCCTTCGCGATCTGGGCCGAGCGTTGCAGGATGAGCGATTGCGTCCCGTGCTCCGCGCCGACCCGCAACCGATCCGGCCCGAGCACTTCGGCGATCTTCGTGACCGGCCCGGCCGTTTCAAAACCGAGATCGCCCACGATGACATAGGCTTCGTTAACGAGGACGCGCGTGCCTTTCTGCAATTTCGCGAGGCTGATGCGCGGGTCGATGTTGCAATAATAATCCGCGCCGCCGACCACGATCTGCGCCGTGTCGCGGGCCGGACTGCCGAGAAAAGTCCCGATCCGGTTGGCCG
>JBBQHV010000262.1:0-3146 GCA_038324295.1 Chthoniobacterales bacterium | reverse complement strand
TCGAGCGGACGTAGGCGCGGGAAGCCGGGTCGTCGCCGACGAGCACGACGGCGAGACCCGGTGTCGTGCCTTCAGACTGGAGGGTGGCGATTGCCGCGCGCAGTTCGGTGTAAACCTTCTCCGCGATCGCGCGGCCATCGATGAGGGTGGGATTGTTCACCAGCGCTTTTTACGAGCGGTCGGCGGCCATCGCAAATGCCCGGGGAAGACGGGGTGTCACCCCGTGGTTCGGTGCAGTCTGCGCCGAACCGTGCGGAGGGAGCGGGTGGACAATTTTTGCGGGGAAGGTGATCGTCAGCCGCGCGTAGCGCGCAAAGGGCCTCGCCGCGGCTGCTTTTTCAGCGCATTTCGACCAACTGCATCATCGCGGCCTGCAAACGTGCGCGCTCGCGTTCAAATTCCTCGTCGGAGGAAGTGGCGGCGACGGGATGCGGCGGGCCGAAGGTGACGCGGACGCGCGAGAAGGGTTTCGGCAGAATGAAGCGGTCCCAGCTTTTTGCTCGCCAGCAGCTGGAAAATTCCATGTTGATCGGGACCACCGCAGCGCCGGAAACCTGCGCGAGGAAAACGATTCCCTGGCCCAGCTCATAGGCCGGGCCGCGCGGGCCGTCCGGGGTTATGACGGCGTCTTTTCCCTGCGCGATGATCTCGGCGAGTTGGCGGATGGCGGCCGCGCCTTTACGCGAGCTTGATCCTCTCACGACTTCGAAGCCGAAGCGCTCGACGAGATCGGCGAGAAGCGCGCCGTCGCGGCTCGTGCTGATGAGGGCCGCGCCCTGCCGCTGGGGAAGAAAACGTTTGATCACGAAAGGGAGAAGAAGCAGCCGGTTGTGCCAGAGCGCGCCGATGTAACGTTCGTTAGGCGGGGCGCCCATCACCTCGGCGCGGTCGTCGATCTGAAAGCGCAGGGTGCGCGCCCAGATTTGGAGGAGGCGATGGCCGAGAGCGACCAGGCCGCGCGCGCGCCATCCTTCGATTTTCATGGCGCAAACCCTCTGTAGCGGCGGTCTGTGACCGTCGCCGGACGCTTCTCGCCCTGGCAGGCACGACGCTCACAGAGCGCCGCTACAGTGCGCGTCTCGCGTCGGCAGGCACGACGCTCATAGAGCGTCGCTACAGAGGCGCTCTTAGAGGTAGCCACCGGTCTTGAGCTTCTTCGTGAGGTCGATCTGGCGGAGGAGGAGGTCGCGATAAAATGGCTGCGCGTCCTTGCCCGGCTCGACTCGCGTCTTCTTGTCGATCACGACGAGGTCGTCGACCAATTTTTCCAGATTGAGCGGTTTGCCTTTTACCTGGCAATAAGTCCAGGCTGCCTGGATGGCCGCGCCTAACGCCGCCCCTTCCGTCACCTTCAAGGCCACCGCCGGCAAGCCAAGAACATCGGCCGTGATTTGCCGCCAGACCGCGCTTCGGCTTCCGCCGCCAGTCAGGCGGATTTCCTCCGGCACGATCCCGAGTTCCTTAAAACGCCGCATCCCGTAGGCGAGCCCGAGAGTGACGCCTTCCACGACCGCTCGCGCCATCAGATCCGGCGTCATGTTTGCAGTCGTTAGGCCGTGAAAAACGCCGGTTCCTTTCGGCAGGTTCGGGGTCCGTTCGCCGAGCAGGTAGGGGAGGAAAAGAATTCCGCCCGCCCCTCGCGCGGCCGCTGCGACGCGTTTTTCCATAATCGGGATGTCCCAGCCGAAAAGGCCCCGCACCTGCTCGGTCGCGAGAGCGACGTTCATCGTGCAGGTGAGCGGCAGCCAGTGATCGGTGGCGTCGCAAAAAATCGCGACTTCGCCTTTCGGATCGATCACCGGCTCGGGCGAAAAGGCGCAAATTGTTCCCGACGTGCCGAGGCTGACGGTGACGACGCCGGGCCGGATGTTGCCGGTGCCGATCGCGCTCATCATGTTGTCGCCGCTGCCGGCACTGACGAGCGCGTCGTCGGCCAGGCCCCACGCTTCGCGCAGGCTGCTCCGGAGCAATCCCGCCGGGCGTTTCGAGGAACGGAGCGGTGGCAGCATTCCTTCCAGTTTGGGATCGATGAACTTCAGGATCGGCTGCGACCAGGTGCGGGTGCGCACGTCCATCAGGCCGGTGCCGGAAGCGTCGCCGTACTCCATCTGGCGTTCGCCGGTGAGCCAGAGGTTGAGGTAATCGTGCGGCAGCAGGATGCTCGTTAGGCGACGAAAATTGGCCGGCTCGTTTTCTTTCAGCCAGAGAATTTTCGGAGCGGTGTAGCCTGGGAGCATCGGATTGCCGATGCGTTTGATCAGGCCTTCAACCCCGCCGAACTCCTTGTTGAATTCCTCGCACTGCGGCTCGGTCGAGACGTCGCACCAGAGCTTGGCCGGACGGAGCGGTTGGTTCGCTTCGTCGAGCGCGACCAAACCGTGTTGCTGAGCGGCCACCCCGACGGCTTTAATCTCGTCGCGACGCTTGCCCACTATTTCGAGACATTCCGCGACGGTTTTTTCCGCGGCATCGAGCCAGGTTTGCGGATCCTGTTCGACATGGCCGGGCGGTAAACCTTCGATCGTTCCGTAGGTCTCCTGCGCGAGAGCGAGGACGGCGCCGGACTCGATGTCGAGGACGAGCGCCCGGGTGCTTTTGGTTCCGCTATCGATTCCGAGGCAAAGCATGAGAGTTGGTTGTAGCGGCGGTCTGTGACCGTCGCAATCTTCGGGAGCCGCGCCGGCGACGGTCATAGACCGCCGCTAGAGCGTGCGCCGAATTTGAAATTAACCCTCATCGGGCGCAATAAGATACGGATGATCAAAAAGCTTCTGCACACGCGTTATCGAGTTTCCGACCTGGAGAAGACCGTTTCCTTTTATCGCGATGTCCTCGGCCTGGAGGAGGTGCGCCGGCATACTTCCGGTCGCGGCTCGCAGCTCGTTTTCCTGAAAGCGCCGGGGAGCGAAGAGGAGATCGAGCTTTGCAAATTCGATGAGAGCGGCCCCGTGCAAGTCGGGCCCGACCTGACCCACCTTGCCTTTGAGGTCGACGACCTCGAGGCCTTCGCGAAGGAGACGGCGGCAAAAGGTTATCCGCTCTCCGACGGGCCTCATCCCAACGGCAAGGGGGGCGCGATCGCGTTCATCGATGCGCCGGAGGGTTACGAGGTCGAATTAATCCAGCGCGGAAGCGATCGTTAGGCG
>JBBQHV010000261.1:0-3153 GCA_038324295.1 Chthoniobacterales bacterium | reverse complement strand
ACCAAAAACGCCCGACGCCCCGATCAACAAGGTGAGCACGCCGACGGCGGTGGCGAGGAGACTCTTGCTCGTGTCGCTCGAGGCCTGGATCAGGGTTTGGATTTCGGCCGCCCCCTTTGCTCCCAGGAGCCAGTTGAGTTGCTCGTAAATCTGACCGCGGGCGGCCTCTTCGCCGAAGACGAGGCCCGCGACCGAGATCGCGATGATGACGAGAGGCGCCATCGCGAAGATCGAATAGTAGGCGAGCGCCGCGCTGAAACGGAGCGCGCGATCTTCCAGCCAGCCATTGAAACTCTGAACAAAGAGCGGGCCCCAGGAACGAACGAGGTGAAATTTCTCTTTTTTCGCCGTCATCTCCGGTTTCTGTAAGGGCAAGCCGCCGGCATTTCAAAGGCGACTGCGTAAAATGGAACCGATCATCGATCTGCAGAGCGACGCTTATTTCATGAGCGAAGCTCTCCGCATGGCGGTGCGCGCTTTTCAAGCGGAGGAGGTGCCGATCGGCGCGGTCGTCGTGCGCGAGGGGAAAATCATCGCGCGGGCCAGCAACCAAGTCGAGCTCCTCAAGGACGCAACCGCGCACGCCGAGATGCTTGCCCTCACCCAGGCGGAAGCCGCGGTCGGCGACTGGCGCCTGACGGATTGCGACCTTTTCGTGACGAAGGAACCGTGCCCGATGTGCGCCGGGGCTCTCGTTCAGGTGCGAATGCGGCGGGTCATTTTCGGCTGCGCCGATCCGCACGGCGGCGCGGCGGGCGGGCTGCTTAATCTCCTGCAAAACCCGTCGCTCAATCACCAGTGCGAGATCACCGGGGGCGTGGGCGCGGAGGAATGCGCCAATCTGCTGCAACAATTTTTCCGCGAGCAGCGAGCACGTTAGGTCGAGCGCTCCTGCGAGACGTGCAAAATCTGCGCCAAGTCCGCTTTCGATCAGGAAAACTCGGCGCCCGAGAGTTCTCTGCCGCTGCAACGACTCGAGGAAATCGCCGGGGGCTCCAAACAGAGGAGAAGAGGCGGTGCAACAGCGGTGCAATTTAAGAGCCGCGCGTCGGTCGTGAGGGATGGAAAGCCCTTGCGCAGGGCCGGGAGCGGGAGTTACGTCTGCTCCCTTCGAGTGCCTCGTGGTGTAATGGTAGCACGAGAGATTCTGGATCTCTTTGTCAAGGTTCGAGTCCTTGCGAGGCAGCCACTGTAGCGTGCGCTGTCTCAGCGCAGGGTTTTGCGTGCTAAGAAGTCCTGGTCCGCGGACGCTACAAAAGCGCGTGCGCTTTCAGCTCTTCCAGGCTGACAAATTCCAGCGCCGAAGAATGCGTCGCCGCGAGATCGACCGGCGGCGCCACTCCGCGGTCGAGCGCCTCCTTCCAGCGCGTCACGCAAATGCACCAGCGGTCGCCCGGATTCAATCCCCCGAAACCCCACTCCGGATGCGGCGTCACGAGGTCGTTCCCCATCAGGACCGAGTAGTCCAAAAAATCGCGCGTCATCTCCGCGCAGACCGTGTGCAGACCGGTGTCTTCCGGGCCTGTCCGACAATAACCGTCGCGAAAAAAACCCGTCTCCGGATCGGTGCAACAGGCGCGCAATTCATCACCAAGAACGTTCGTCGGCATCGCAAAATCTAGCGGCCCACCTCTCGCGCTCCATCGAAATTTCGCGGGAGCAAACTTTTCGTGCAGACTAGAAAAATGGCTCCCGGAAAATTGTTCCTCCGTCTCTTTTGCGTTTCGATTTTCGGTCTTTCTCCGGTCCTCGCCGGCGAGCACGAGTTTCGCCTCGATCGCCCCGATGCCGAGAGCGTCGGTCTGGCCGGCGAATTCAACGATTGGCACGCCGAAGCGATGCACAAGGGAAGCGACGGTGTCTGGTCCATCACCCGCTCGCTTCTGCCTGGCACCTACGGCTACAAATTTCTCGTCAACGGCAACGAGTGGATTTTCGACCCTCAAAATTCACCGCGGAAACAGGTCAATGGGATCGACAATTCCGCGGTCGAGATAACCGGCGACGCAGCGCCGGGATCTCTCGGAAGTTCGAGCCCGCCCGAATCCACGCCGGCCGGCGCCATTCCCATCGCTCCGGGCGACATCGCCGAATTCGACGTCCCGCTCACGGCCCAGCAACAGGCGCAGACCACCCGCGGCGGCAATCCCCCCGTCGCGACCGCGCACGTCGCCCTCGGCGTTCCGCATAATTTCGATCCGGAGAAGAGCTGGCCGATTCTCCTCATCAGCGCGACGGTCGACGCCTCGAACATCGAAGTTCTCCACGCCTACAAAGAGGCCGCGCTCGCCGCCGGTTGGGTCGTCCCTCGCGGGCTGACGCACCCGTCAAACCGAAGGACGACAACACCGATCGACGCCTCGCCCTGATCGACGGCGCGCTCGATTACCTCGCCGCGCACTGGCCCGGATCAATAGGATGGCCGGTCGCCGCGGGCGGTTTTTCCGGGGGCGCGAAGCGTTCCGGATTCGTCGCCGGCTGGCTCATGAAACAACAGCGCCACGTCCTCGGCATCTTGATGGGTGGTTGCAACCCAGGACACCGCGACGATGGCGCTGGAGCGCTTCCATCCGCCCTATGCATTTCGACTCGTGCCGATTTTTCTGAGCAGCGGCACCCGCGATACGATCGCCGATCCCGACATGATTCACGCAGTCGAACATTCGATGAATCATCACGGCTTTCGTAACGTCCGCTTCGCCAGCTTCGAGGGCGCACACGAGGTTTACCCCGCGCACACGACCGAAGCCCTGAGATGGTTCGTCGCCGGCCCCGGCCCTTCCGCCACCTCGACGCCGAAATCGGATTTCGAGAAGTTTTTCAAGAAACCTTGAGTCGTTAGGCCGATCGGCTGCCGCGATTTTGCGGGCGCACGCTTTTCGTGCAGAATGCCCCGATGGCGGCGGCGAAACATCTGATCATCCTCTGGCTCGCTCCGGCCGAGCCGGCTCGTTCTTTTTTTCAGGAGACGATCGATCGCCTCGCCCGCGAGCAGGACGCGCCCTCCTTCGCCCCCCACCTCACCCTTGGCCCCGGCTCGGTCGCACAACTGGAAACGATCGCCGCGCCCGCCCTCGAGCTGCCGGTCCGCGCTCTCGCTGCTTCCGAACTTTTCACCAAGACGCTCTTCGTTCGTTTCGGGGCGACGCCGCA
>JBBQHV010000260.1:0-3220 GCA_038324295.1 Chthoniobacterales bacterium | reverse complement strand
CGGACCCGGCGTCGCCCAAGCCGCCGTTCTCGATCGTTATCCCGCCGCCCAATATCACCGGCGTGCTCACCCTCGGGCATGTTCTGAACACCACCATTCAGGACATTCTCGCCCGCCACGCCCGCATGTCGGGCAAGGAAGTCCTCTGGCTCCCGGGCATGGATCACGCCGGGATCGGCACCCAGACCGCGGTGGAAAAATGGCTGCGCAAAAACGAGGGCGTGACGCGACACGATCTCGGGCGCGAGGAATTCCTCCGCCGCGTTCTCGAGTGGCAGGACAAACATGGCGGCATCATCATCGATCAGCTGAAACGCCTCGGTTGCTCGTGCGATTGGTCGCGCCAGCGCTACACTTTTGACGATCAATACGTCCGCGTCGTGCAGGAGGTCTTCGTCGATCTCTACCGCAAAGGGCTGATCTATCGCGGCCGGCGCATGATTAACTGGGACCCGGCGGCCCAGACCGCTCTCTCCGACGAAGAGGTCGTGCCGACGCCGACGAAATCTTCTCTCTATTTCGTGCGCTACGAGCTGGTCGATGAACCGGGGAAATTCCTCGAAGCCGCCACCACCCGGCCGGAAACCATCATGGCCGATGCCGCGCTGGCGGTTCACCCTAACGACGATCGCTACCGCTCATTGTTAGGCAAAAAAGTCTGGCGCCCGCTCGCCCGGGCCGAGTTGCCGATTATCGCCGACGAAGCGATCGATCCGGCCTTTGGCACCGGCGCGCTCAAGGTCACGCCGGCGCACGACAAGGCCGATTTGGAGATCGGCCAGCGCCACGACCTGCCGATCGTCGATGTCCTCACTCCCGACGGGCGGATCAATTGTCCCGAGGTTCCGGAATTGCACGGGCTCGAGCGTTTCGCGGCGCGGGAAAAGGCCGCGGAAATTTTGCAGGAGCGCGGTCTGCTCGCGAAGACCGAGCCGCACGAAAGCAGTGTCGGCTACAGCGATCGCAGCCAGGTCGCGATCGAGCCGCGCCTGAGCGAGCAATGGTTCCTGCATTACCCGCAGACGGAGGAAGCGCTCCGTGTCGTGCGCGAGCATCTCATCCGCTTCTTTCCCGCCCATTGGGAGAAGGTTTACGCGCAGTGGCTGGAGAACATTCAGGACTGGTGCATCAGCCGTCAGGTCTGGTGGGGGCACCGAATTCCCGCCTGGTATCGTGGGGCAAGTTTGCAACTTGCCTCTTCGGAAGCCTCGCAAGTTACAAACTTGCGCCACGAGTTTGAATTCCGCGGCTTTGATGAATTTGCCGAAGTAGAAATCACGCGCCGCCGCTTGCCGCATTGGCGCCAGGAAGACGCCACCTACTTCGTTACCTTCCGTCTCGCTGATGCCATTCCGGCCGAGAAGCTCGTTGGCTTGGAAGAGGAACGTGAACGCTGGCTCGTTGCCCACCCCGAGCCGTGGACGACGCAGGAGAAGCGCGACTATTATGAGCGTTTTTCTGTTCCGATCGAACGCTGGTTGGACGCTGGCTACGGGTCGTGTCTGCTCGCGCAACCGGAAGCCGCCCGGATCATGGCGGACGCGCTTCAGCATTTCGCCAGTGAACGCTATGAATTAGGCGCCTGGGTCGTGATGCCGAATCACGTCCACGTGCTCGTGACACTCAAGCACGGTCATGAGCTGAGCGAAATTCTGCACTCCTGGAAACGATTCAGCGCCCGCGAGATTAACCGTCTTCTGGGAAAGGAAGGCCAACTTTGGCAACATGAATCCTACGATCACATCGTGCGCGATGTGGCTTCGTTAGGCAGAATCACGGCCTATATCGAGCGCAACCCGGAAATGGCTGGGATAAGCGTGACCCAGGTGTCTAGCGTGGCGCAAGTTTTTAACTTGCGTCCCGGGCAAGTTACAAACTTGCCCCACGAGATCCGCGTGCAGATCGAATCCCCGGGTGAAGGCTGGACGCAGGATGCGGACACGCTCGATACCTGGTTTTCCTCCTGGCTCTGGGCCTATGAAACGATGGACCCCGAGACGCGAGCGAAGTTTTATCCGACAAGCGTGCTCGTGACCGCGCCCGATATCATCTTCTTCTGGGTCGCCCGCATGATCATCGCCGGGCTCGAATTCAAACCTGGGAAAAGCGAGCGGGACGAAGACAACCTGCCGTTTCGGGACGTTTTCTTTACCGGTCTGATCCGCGACGCGAAAGGCCGCAAGATGTCGAAGTCGTTAGGCAATTCGCCCGATCCGCTCGACCTGATCGCGAAATATGGGGCCGATGGATTGCGTTTCGGTCTCATGCGGATCGCGCCGAGCGGGCAGGATATTCGCTTCGACGAAAAGCAGATCGAAGAGGGCCGCAATTTTGCGAACAAGCTCTGGAATGCGACCCGCTTTCGCCAAATGCATGGCGGCGAGACCGAAGGTGAAATCAATCCGGCGCTCCTTACGAGCGACGACAAATGGATTCTCCTCCGACTCGATCAAGCGATCGGCGCGGTCACCCAGGCGCTCGCGGAGTATAACTTTAGCGAAGCCGCCCAGGCGCTTTACCGGTTTTTCTGGAGCGAGTTTTGCGACTGGTATCTGGAGGCGAGCAAAGCCAGTTTGGGGAGCGCACGCGCCTCGCGTGCTTCGTTCGGCGCCTCGCCGAACGAAAGGGATACGGGCGACGCCGACGAAGTTGATGGCGAGGCGCCACCAATGGCACGCGAGGCGCGTGCGCTCCCCGGAGACGCTGGCGCGTCGCGCAAGGCGAACACGCTGGCGGTGATCGATTTCGTGCTCGGACACACCCTGCGGTTGTTTCATCCTTACATGCCGTTCATCACCGATGAGCTCTGGCACGGGCTCGGTTTTGTCGCCGAGTTGCCTAACGATCAGGGCGGCCTAACGATTCAGTTTGCCCGTTGGCCGCAGCCGTTCGACGATGATTTCAAACAACACTACGGCCTCACGCCTAACGACGAGCAAATCGCCGGCGCGAAATACGAGACCGTTGTCGCCGGTCGCGGTTTGCGCCGGGATTTTAACATCGCCTCGAACAAGCGGGTCGCTTTTGTTCTGGTCCCCTCGCGTCCTTTGCCCGAGGAAGAAGCGGCTGTTCTTCGCATTCTCCTCAACGCCGAGCGGCTCGACCTGCCCGCCAGCTACACACCGCCGAAAGGAACGCCGACCGCGCTCACTCCGCTCGGCGAGCTCTATCTCCCGCTCGAAGGATTGATCGACGTCGAAGCGGAGCGGCAGCGGCTCGG
>JBBQHV010000259.1:0-3251 GCA_038324295.1 Chthoniobacterales bacterium | reverse complement strand
CTTTCGACCGGACAAGCGCATGGCCCGAAATTATCGCAAACGCTTTGGGTTGTCATCGGGAATCCAAGTTGCGTTGTAGCCGGGGGCGCCGTTGTAGCCGGGGGCGCTGACCCCGGCTGGTCTTAGCGCCTCCGTTGCCATCCGCGCGTTGCCTGCGAACGCGCCGCGTAGGGCCGGGGTCAACGCCCCCGGCTACAACAGCGGCCCCCGGCTACAACGGCAGCGGCGCCAGGACTTTCAGCCGGCGCGGCTGCAATTTGAATTCTACTGGGCATCCGCCGGTCAGCTCTCCATCGAGCTCGACCGGGACATCCTCTTCACTGCTCACGCGCAGGCGCCGTGTCTGGAAATACTCCACTTCGCGCATTGTGATGTCGGAGGTGAAAATCACGTTCTGCAGATACTTGATCAGCTCGATGTAACCGAGCTGCTTGAAAACAAGCACATCGAGAAGACCGTCATCGATCACCGCGTGTTTGAAAAAGGGAAAAGGCCCGCCGTAGAGCCGCCCGTTCCCGACGAGAACAAAGGAGCCTTCCTTCGTCAACGCGTCCTCCGATTCGATCGTTAGGCGCGGGGGCCGCCGGCCGGCGATTTGCGCCGCCGAAATAAGATAGCTGACCGGGCCGAAGTTGCGCTTGAGGGCGCGGCTCGTCTCCTTCACCGCCTGCGCATCGAGCCCCACGCCGGCCAGTTGCACGAAATGTTTGTCGTTCGCCGTCGGCAGATCGATCAGGCGCGTTTGTTTCGCCTGAATAATCTCCCAGCAGCGCCCGAGATCGTTCGCCGGAAGGCCGAGCTCGTTCGCAAAAACGTTCATCGTCCCCATCGGCATGAGGCCGAGCGCCGCTTCCGACCCGGCGAGGCCGTTCACGACTTCGTGAATCGTGCCGTCGCCGCCCGCCGCCACGATCTGCTCGAAGCCTTCCGCGACCGCGTTCCGCGCCAGATGCTCGGCGTCTCCCGCCCGCACCGTCGCGCAAAAAAACGCGTCGCCGCAGATTGCGCGGAGCCGCTCTTCCCAGCGCCGGGCGCGTTCGCCCCGCGCCGTCGGATTCAAAATGATGCAGGTCTTCTCCAAGGTTTACTTGTTAGGCGGCTTTCACCTTTTCTTCAATCGCGCGATGCGTAACCTTCCCCGGTGAGAAAAATCGGCCGCGTCCTGCTCTGGCTCCTTGGCGGAGTCTTCGTGGTCGCGTGCATCGTCTTGCTCGGCGTAAATCTCTATGTCCAATCCCAAGGGGTGCACCATCGCATTCAGCAGGAACTCAGCCAGCGGCTCGGGACGCCGTTGCGTTTGCGTCGAATCAGCGTCACACCCTGGAGCGGCCTGAAGCTCAACGGCATCACCATCCCGCAGCCGCGCGGCGGAGTCGGCGGCGATTTTTTGCGAGCGGAGACCTTTCAATTGCGGGTCCAGTTCTGGTCGCTTTTCAGCGAACGGCTCGTCATCCGGCAGGTTTCCTTGATCAAACCGGAGGTGGTCTGGGCGCAAAATTCCGCGGGAAAATGGCGCCTGCCGGAACTGCCGGCGGAGCCAATCCCGGCGCGGCCAGCGGCCAGCCCCGCGCCGCCGGTGACTGCGCCGCCCGTCGCGCCTAACGAAAACGCGATCGCGGCATCTCCCGCTCCGCCCTTCACGCCCGAGGTCCGCCGGGTCAATCTGCGCGACGGCGATTTCACCTTCCTCGATTCTTCCGGTCGGATCGTCGCGAAATTCTCCGGGCTCGATTTCACCTCCAGCTTCCGCACCGCGACCGCGATCAAGGGGAGCACGAAGATCGACAAGATCTCGCTGCGCGATCGCTTCTTCATCGAAGACCTCGACTCGCCGCTCCATTACGATCCGGCCTCGCTCGTTTTCTCGAAGATCTCCGCGCACGCCGCGGGCGGCATTTTGAGCGGCCGTTTCGACATGCAATTGCAGAGTCCGGGCTCGCCCTTTCACGCGATCGTGAAATTTCACGACCTGCAGGCGGCCAGGCTGATGGCGAACGCGGGCGGCCCCGCCGGTATGCTCGAAGGTCGCTTGGAAGGTTCGCTCGACGCCTCCGGCAGGACTTCCGACAGCAACGCGCTCACCGGTCGGGGAGAAATTTTTTTGCGGGACGGGAAGCTGGAGCAATACAGCCTGCTCGTCGCTCTCGGCCAAATCCTGCAGTTCGACGAATTGATGCAGCTGCACCTCGAACAGGCGGAGGTCCACTTTCACATCAGCCCCGGCATCGTCACGATCGATCAGCTCCTCCTCCGCTCGCCTAACATTCGCCTCTCCGCCACCGGGACGATCGATTTCAACGGCAAATTGCACCTCGAATCACAGCTCGCGCTGAACGATAAAATCCGGCGCCAGCTCTTCGCTCCGATCCGGGAAAATTTTCAGCCGGTGGCGAGCCCGGCCGGCTACGCCGCGGTCGCCTTCGAGATCAGCGGCACGATTGATCGGCCGAAGACGAACCTGATGGACAAGGTGGTCGGGCACGATCTGCGCGACCTCGGCGGGGTCATCAGCAGCCTCTTCGGCAGCCACAAGAAAAAGAAAAAAGCCGCGCCCGAATCGTCGCCCTCGCCGGCCTCTTCGCCTAACGACTTCGCGCCGTCGCCCTCGCTTACTCCGGCGCCGACGCCATGAGAGTCATCGCCGGCAGCGCCGGCGGCCTTCGGCTCGACGTGCCCCGGACCGATATCCGCCCGACGATGGATCGGGTCAAAGCCGCCATCTTTTCCAGCCTCGGCGAACGCGTCATCGCGGCGCGCGTGCTCGATCTTTTTGCCGGAACCGGCGCGCTCGGGATCGAGGCGCTGAGCCGGGGGGCGGCGACGGCGATGTTTGTCGAGAGCGATCGCCACGCGACGGATGCGATCGAGCGCAATTTGAAAAAGAGCGCCCTCGAGGGTCGGATTCGGAAACAGGACGTTTTCGATTATCTCACCCACGCCAGCACGGCGGAGACGTTCGACCTGATTTTCGCCGATCCGCCTTACGACAAATCGAAGCTGGGAGACGCTTTCACGAAGTTGCTCCTGCGCAACGATCGGCTGCCCACCCGCCTGACGAAGGAAGGAATCTTCGTCCTCGAGAAGCGGCCGGCGGAGCGCCTGCCGGCGACCGACTTTTGGGAAGTTGTCCGTCGCAAAACCTATGGCGCGACGGAAACGATTTTCCTGCAGCGAAAGGTTGTAGCCGGGGGCGGTGACCCCGGCGAGGCAAGACTTAGCCACGCCTTCCCCGGCGGGGCAGGACTTAGCCA
>JBBQHV010000258.1:0-3257 GCA_038324295.1 Chthoniobacterales bacterium | reverse complement strand
GCCTCATGGCGGACGAGGGCAAGGTGCGCGCGATCGATATCGGCGACGGCTGGTGGCAGGATGTCGATACGCTGGAAATGTACGGGGCTGCGGAGGAACATTTTCGCGAACTTCACCGCCGCGGCGCATCACCCGCGCACAAGTTGGAGGCTTTGGGCCGGGCGAACAAACGCGCTTCGTAAATGCCTGTCACTTTTGCAAGAACCTGCTCTACGGTGATGGCCTGCATGCAAAGGTTGTCGCGACAAACCGACTGCCGGTTGTTGTAGGCGTTGACGCACGGGCTGCACGCGATCCCCGCCCAAAGGACACTCGCGTTCGGCGAGCGCGCGGCGAAGAGTGCGGGGGTTTCTGGTCCGAACAAGGTCACAACATGAATCGGCGTCATCGAGGCGAAATGCGCCGGCCCGCTGTCGTTTGTAACCAGAATTTCGCTCCGCGCGTAGAGCGCGAGTAATTGCCGGAGGGTGGTTTTTCCGGCGAGAGCGAGCAGGCGGTTGGAATCGACCTCGCGCGCCAGCCGGTTAATCGCCTCGGCTTCCGCGGGCGCGCCGGTAAAGCCGATGAAGAGATCGGGAAAACGTGCGAGTAATTTTCTCGCAAGCTCGACATAGCGCAGCGGTGGCCATCGGCGCAGGGGCAGGAGATCACTCGCGTTTGGATTCAGGAGAATGAGCGGCGCCGCCCCCATCTGAGCGTTTTCCCGCTCGAGCAGCTGGGCAATCTCCGCGGCTTCGTTAGGCCGAATCCTGAAGCTGGCGAAGGTTTGCTCGGGCGGAGGCGTGAAGTCGAACGTCGGCAGCTCTGCCGGATCGCGCGTGAGCGCTTCCACCATCGCGGCGAACATCTGGCTGGTGTGGAGATGAGAATTATACAACAGGCGATGTGTCATGAGATCGCCGCGATAGGGTCCTTCGCCGAAGAAAGTGTGAAAGCCGACGCGTGATCGCGCGCTCGTCAGAAAAGTGAGCATGGCGGAAAAGCGGGTAAAGAATTCCATGTCCACTGCCGCATCGATCCCGATTTTGCGGGCCTGCAGGACCGCCTGGAGCGCTCCGCGCGCGAGGGCGAAAGGACTTCCAGTGCTAATCGTGAGCACATTTCCCTCCGGAATGATTTCCATGACGTCGAGGATGAAGCGGTTGTCCTCGAAGACGACGAAGTAAACGTTCTCGCGCCCGACCAGCTCGACGGCGCGGCGGATGGCGGGATAAGCGAGGACGGTCGAGCCTTGTTCGGCGAATTTAACGAAGAGAATTTTTCGCGGCAGCCGCGCGCCGGACGGACGTGGTTCGATGATTCGCCTAACGAGGGTGAGAATGGCGCAAAGCGGAACGCCGACCCACCGATCGGTGTGCTGCAGCGTTGTGATCCCGACCGGAAGATCCATGCGTGGAGAAAGGCTACGCTTTTAGCGCAGGCCGTTCATTTGATAAATGACGCCCTCAGCCGTCCGCGCGACCGCATGGTAGTGCTCGGCCAGGAGCCGGGCGAGGATCGGAAAATCGCGCACCGGATAGTGCGCGTTCTTCGCCGGCACCTGGACGTCGACGATGTAGGCGGGCGGGTGTTTCTCAAAATCTTCTTCGAGGTGCTGCCACGCTCCCGGGACAATCCATTTGCGGGTATCCAGATGCAAGATGCTCTGATCGTTCCATCCGAAGACATAACCGGAAAGAGGAAAAGTGACGACATAGCGACAGGCCGGGCGTAAGCGCGATTCGAGATAAATTCTCGGGGCTTGTCCCCAGACAAAGAGCTTGTCATTAGGCGAGGCATGGGCTGCCAGATAGCGCCCCGTCTCAGAAGTTGGGCGCAGCGGAGCGAGCCAAAGCCAGTGCGAAATGGAGAATCCGACGACGGTAAGCGCGAGCCACCAATAAGTAACCGCCGGCCGCAGGAGCCAATGGCGGGCTCGCGTTGCGCCGGTCCAGAGCGCCGCAAAATAAGGCGCGGCGAGGAGCGCGAGCGCCGGGATCATTTGGATGTAGTAGTGATTGTAAAAGCGCCCACCCGCCGCCGTGCCGATCGCTGAGGCAACGACCAATCCGATGAGCGCGGTCAGTCCCGCGCGCTGGCCGGCCCAGAGGCTTTTGTCCCGGCATGCCATCCCCGCTCCGATCACAAGCGGCAGGCACGCGCCGACAAACGCCAACGTGTGCAAGACCGCCTTGGTCCAGAAGACATGCGGAATGGAATGATCTGTGATCGTCCAGAAGTAGGCCTCGCGCAGGATCCCTTGCCCGCGGAGCACGAGCGCGACCGCGCCGAGCGTTCCAAAAAATCCGGCCGTGAGCAGCGCCGCTTGAGTGAAGGATTGCATCGCGGTCAGCTCCCGGCTTCTGCGATACGACGGAAGGAGTAAATAGATTCCGAGCGGGACCGCCGCGATCGCTGCCGGCTGTTTCAGAAGAAAGCCGCAGCAGAGAAGCATACCGGCGAAGAAGAGTTCCGGCCGCCACCGCGACGAGCTGGGTCGCAAACCGACTGCCCACGCCCAAACGATTGGCAAATTCATCAAGAGCTCGCCATTGAAGGCGAGATTCCTGAACTCAGCCCACGGTTGGAAGATGCTGTAGAGCAGCGCTGCGATGAGCCCGCTCTCGCGATCGAACAAATTTCTGCCGATGACATAGAGACCGGCCATCGTGCCAAGCGTCCACGCCAGGGCGACGAAGTGCAGCGCTTTCCAATTGAACTTTCCCGCCGCCTCAAAGACCGCCGCATAAGTCCAGAAAAGCAATGGCGGTTTGCGCTCAATCGCGTCCACGTAAGGTCGCCCTCCATCCACGATCACGTTGGCGACGACGGAGTAAGTCTCCTCATCGTCGATCGCCTGCGGGTGGAGGAGCGCGGGCAGGCGGGTCACGACCGCGAGAAGAATCAGCCCCAACACCGCCAGGCGAAACTGGCGTGGGCTCAGGAAGCGCGCGTCCATCCGCCTCTCATTTCATTTGATAAATAATTCCCTCAGCGGTTTGCGCTACCGGCCGGTATTTTTCTGCGACCAGCTTTGCGAGAATCGGAAAATCCTGTATCGGGTGCAACTGGTCCGTGTCGATCTGGACATCGACGATGTAGGCGGGCGGATGTTTCGCAAAATCTTCCTCGAGGTTTTTCCACGCGCCCGGCACGATCCACTTGCGCGAGTTGAAGCCGGGAACGATGCCGCCGAAGAGGTGGCCGGTGAGAGGATACGATTCGACGTAGCGACTGGCCGGCCGGCGCCGGGCGTCGAGATAAATTTTCGCGGCCTG
>JBBQHV010000257.1:0-3258 GCA_038324295.1 Chthoniobacterales bacterium | reverse complement strand
CTGCCCCAGGCGGTCGGGCCGGAGAGACCGAGGTATTGGTCCAGGGAATCTCCGAACGGATTAGCCGCGAGGATCGCGTCGGCGGCAAGAATTCCACTTGGGCCGACGCTGGCTCCGGAAGGCATCAGCGACTGGCGATTTTGACCTCGGACAACTCGTTTCGGAAATACGACGTGCGGGTGGTCTGGTAGTGCTCGACGTCGCCTAACGAGGCGAGCCGCTCGCGAGCGTCGCGGGCGTGAAGGGAACGCCCATCGTGATCGTGACCTTGTTCCCCACGCTCACGAGGTCTTTGATCCGGGCCGCATCCCAGTTCGCCATCCGGATGCAGCCGTGGCTCCCGGCGCGGCCGATCGTCTCCGGGTTGTTCGTGCCGTGGATGCCGATCCCGGGCTTGTTCAGACCCATCCAGAGAATGCCGACGGGATTGTTAGGCCCGGGCGGGATGTTGTAGAAATCGCTCGTCCGGACCCCGTGATTGAGGACGCCTTCGTCGTGCCGGAACCAGGGCAGGGTCGCGATCCCGAGAATCTTCCAGACACCCTGCGGAGCGGGCAAAGTTTTCGAGCCGGGCGTGATCGGAAACTCCGCAACGAGTCGGTCGCCTTCCCGCACTTCCAGAAAATTCTCCCGGATGTTGATGAAGATCTCGCGCGTCGCGAAGGCGGGGTTGGCTGGAATGAAGTGCTCGGAAAGTTTTTCGATCTCGAACGGCTGAACGTTAGGCACATTCACCGTGTCGCCGACTTTGAGCTGTTCCTCGAGGTTGATCCCCGGGTTCAACTTTTGCAGAAAATCCTCCGAAGCGTGAAACCGCTCGGCCACGAATTCGAGCAGCGAACCGTATTTCATCGCCTTCAGTTTCGCCTGCTCGGACGGCCGCGAAGCCGTTTCGCCGACGAATTGTTCGTCCTCTGGGCGGATGGTGTAGGTGGTGTATGGCTGCGGGACCTGCGCGAGCAATTCGGCATCGACCGCGCCTCCCGGCGGCAGGTCGTGCGCCTTCTTGTAGGCGACGAGCGCCTTGCCGAAAAATTCGCCCATCTTGCCGTCGATTTTCCCCGGACCGAACTCGGCGTTATCGAGAAAAATCTGGAGTCGCACGCTCGTCTCCTCGTCGTAAACAGGAAGCGCGACGAGCTCGCGCGGCGGGAGCTTGGGGGTCGGCACCGGGGTGGGAGTCGGTCGCGGACTAAGCGTCGGGATCGGCGCGGGTGTGGGCGTGCGTCGGCGCCACCATTGCCCATGCGCGGGCAAAACCAGCGCGATGATTACGAGCAGACTGAGAGCGCCGATTTTCATGAGCAAAAGCTATCGACCGCAGAGGCCGATCGCGCAAATAAACCGGACGCTGCGCTCGATACGGCGTGCTCTGCTCCGCGGACCATGGCCGTGCGCTCCTCCAAAAATTCGCACCGGCGGCACAAAACGAGCTTGGATGTCCGTGCCTGAACATTCGCCTAAATGCGGATGCCACGGATATTTACTATGAAAAAATCGCTTCTCCTTCTTGGTCTGCTCGGATTCTGCAACCTCGCGCTCGAGCGCGCCGAGGCTAACCCAGGCGACATTTACTCTTCGGACCTTGGCAGCGGCACCATCTTCCAGTTTACGCCTGACGGAGCCAGGACCACTTTCGCTTCGTCACTCAACGTTCCGCTGGGTTTGGCTTTTGATCGACGGGGCCAGCTCTTCGCCGCAGAAACCGGCTCCGGCACGATCTCGCAGGTCACTCCCGCGGGGTGCGCGAGCAACTTCGCCTCGGCCATCGATGGCCCGGCCGCATTGGCTTTCGACGGCCATGGCAATCTCTTCGTCTCCAGCTTTAACGGCGGCTCGGTCTTAAAATTCACATCCGCCGGCACTCAAACCACCGTAGTCTCTGGTCTCAGCCAACCCACCGGTATCGCGTTCGACGCCTTCGGCAATCTTTACGTCTCGGACGGTGGCACGGGCGAGATCCTCCAGATTTCTCCCGACGGAACCCAAACGACTTTCCTCTCCGGAGTGGCTTTCCCCGGCGGTCTGGCCTTCGATGCAGCCGGCAACCTTTTTCTCGGCGACAATGCCACCGGCGCCATCCTGCGCATCAGCACTGAGGGCGAGAAAACGACCTTTGCCACCGGATTGAGCGGGCCCGCCGGTCTGGCTTTCGATGACTCGGGCAATCTCTACGTCGATGACCAAGCCGACGGCGTGATCTACAAATTTAGCCCGGACGGGCAGAAGAGCACCTTCGCCAGCGGGCTGAACGGGCCGACCTTTCTCGCGATCGAGCCGGCGACGGACAAACTTCGGAATGTGAGCAGCCGCGGATTGGTAGGGGACGGTGACAACGTTTTGATCGAGGGATTTATCGTCGGTGGCACTGCTCTTTATAACAACGCGGTCGTGATACGTGCCCTCGGCCCTTCCCTCGCGCAATATGGCGTGGCCAGCCCTCTGGCGAATCCATTGCTGGAGTTGCGCGACGGAAGCGGCGCGCTGATTGCTTCGAATGACGACTGGCAGGATACGCAGGCGTCGCAAATCCAGGCGAGTGGGCTGGCTCCGGGCAATCTTCGCGAAGCGGCTATCTCGATCGCGCTGCCCGCAGGGAATTACACCGCCCTCGTGCGGGGGGTGGACGACACTACGGGTGTCGCTCTCGTGGAAGTCTACAGTCAATAGGACGATTGAGATTCCGCCCCCGGCCCCCAATTGCTGCTGAGCGGAAAGATCCACTGCGTCCTGACGACCCGGTTTGGCGGATGAGCCGCCTAACGGGAGGACGAAGATGAAGGTCAAGGTCGCTCGCGCGGGAAACCTCTCTTCCTTTCAGGCGATTGAGCCGACTTTTCCGCTGACTCTTGCTCCAGCCAATTGATCGAGAAACGCGATGCACTCGGAGCGCGCGGTTCCGAAAAATTCGCTTCGGCTCGCGCCGGTCGCGTTGAGTGCGGAGCGATGATCGATCCAGGCGACGCTGAGCGCGGCGGTGAAAAGAAGCTGGAATTGCAGCGTCCAGGCGGCGCGTTCCGCCGGGAGGAGCGCGGCATGGATAGCGCGCAGATGATCGAGATGAAAGGCGACGTGTTGCGCTTCGTCCGCCAGGATGCGCACACAGACCAGGTCGAGAATTGGGTCGCGCGCCCGCCGTTGCAGGACCCGATAATAAGCAGTTCCGACCAGTTCCGCGATGAGGAGGACCTGGATCTCGAAGTTCAATCCGAGGGCGCGCCGCGCCGCGCAAAAAAGGAGATGCGTCCAGTGCCGCGC
>JBBQHV010000256.1:0-3268 GCA_038324295.1 Chthoniobacterales bacterium | reverse complement strand
CGCCGCCACTCCTCATCGTGCTCGCGCTCGTGGTCTACGCGCCGGCCTTGCGCGCGGGCTTCGTCTGGGACGATCGCGCGCTCGTCCTGAGCGATCCGCTGATTCGCAGCTGGCGGCTGATCTGGGAAGGGTTTCAGCATTTTCTTTTCACGGATGCGGGCGCTTCCGATTTTTATCGGCCGCTGCAACGTCTTAGTTACACACTCGACTACGCGGGCTTTGGTTTCGCGCCGGCCGGTTATCATCTCGTCAGTATTCTCTGGCATGCCGCTGCGGCGGTGGCGTTTTTTTTCTTTGCCGATGAATTGCTTGCCTTTTGCGATCTCGACGCTCGCCGGAGAGCGACGCTGGCCTTCGTCGCCGCGTTGATCTGGATGGTGCATCCGGTGCAGAACGCGGCGGTGGCGTATGTCTCCGGGCGCGCCGACCCGCTCGCGGCCGCCTTTGGTTTTCTTGGTCTCTTTCTCGGCTTGCGCATGCTGCGCGCGACGGGTGGGCGGAAATGGGCGCTCGGGATTGGCGCGACGCTTTGCCTGCTCGCGAGCGGCTTGAGCAAGGAGATGGGACTGCTCTTTCTCCTCCTCTGGCTGATCCTCGTGCTTGCGCGACGCGGTCGCGCCGAGTTCTGGCAGGCCGTCGCGATGGTGGCGGTTGTGCTCGGGATTTATCTGAGCCTGCGCCTGCCGGCGGAACACCTTGCGCCTCCCGCGACCGCCGCCTCCCTTCCGCTTCTCGTTAGGCCAATCCTGGTCGCGCGGTCGGTCGCGGAATACGCCGGCCTGCTCATTTTGCCGCTCCATCTCCATATGGATCGCGATGTCGAGACGCATCCTTTTGGTTTCGTCAACGCCAGCCTGGAGGCGGCCGCCTGGCGGGAGCTGCAGACCTTGCTCGGACTTCTCCTGATCGCCGCATTTCTTTATGCCCTCTGGCGCGCGCGGCGTCGGCGCGCGATTTTTCTCCCGCTTCTTCTCGGAGTGGTGAGCTATCTGCCGATCAGCGGGCTCGTCCCGCTCAACGCGACCGTGGCGGAACATTGGCTTTATCTCCCGAGCGCTTTTCTTTTTCTCGGCGCGGTTGTCGCTCTGGATTCGTTAGGCTGGCGGCCCGCGCGCCGGGCGGCGGCGGTTTGCCTGACGATTTGGGTGCTCGGTCTGGCCGGGCGCACTTTTGCCCGCACCTTCGATTGGCGGGATCAGCGCACCTTCGTCACCCGGACGATCGCGGCGGGCGGCGATTCCGTCCGCATGTTGATCAACCTCGGCAGTCTGGAGTTGAATGAAGGCCATCTCGCAGCTGCCCGCCAGGCGCTGGAGAAGGCGCTCGCGAAGGAGCCGGGCAATCCGCTCGCTTTGCTCAATCTCGGCGCGGTCGCGCTCAAGGAACACGACTTCCCGCGCGCCCGGCAAATCCTACAAAAAATCAAGGCACCGCCGGAGCTCGAGGCGCAGGCGCAGGAGAGTCTGGCCGTTTTGGAGAATCGGGAAACGGGCGAAGTGAACTTGTTGCGGCTCCGTCTGGCGGCGCGACTCGGGGCGTCGAATTGGGCGATCGAAAAGCGCTACATCAAGGCGCTGGCCGATCTTGGGCATCCGGACCGCGCCCTGGTCGAATTGAAAACCTGTCTTACGATCGCGCCCTATCGGGCGGAGAGCTGGCAGATGATGAGCGAGCTCTTGCGCCGGATGGGACGGCCTAACGAAGCCGCCCTCGCCCTGGCCGAAGCGGAGCGTGCCGACGTCCACCTGCGCGATCACGCTCCTCCGCTCTAGACGATCGCTACATCCACTCCCGCGCCGCCTCCCGAACCTCAAGCGAATGAAAACGTTTTCGCGCCTGCTCATCCTGTTCTCGTTCGTGACCGCGGTGTTCGCTCTCGCGCAATCGCCTAACGAGGCCGTCTCGCCGTTGCCGAGCGCGAGCATCCCGCCCGGTCCGCGGCCGACCGCCACCGTGACTCCGCTGCAGACCTCGCCGCAACCGACCACGACGGTCACCCCGCTCCCGAGCGCCTCGCCCGCCGGAACCCAGCCGCAGACCACGAACACGGTCACGCCGACCCCGACGCCCTGACCGGGCGGCTTTTCCGGGGAGGACGGGGTGTTACCCCGTCGTTCGGTGCAGTCTGCGCCGAACCGCGCGAAGAGAGGACGGCGAGTTTCCTGAATTCGTTGCCGTCATCTCCGGTCTACGCGGAATGCGCGCGCGCAAATGGCCTCGGGCGAGACTCGCCCAAGCGCGACGGGGTGGCACCCCGTCCTCCCCGGAGGTTTCGACGAGCGCGCTTTGGCCTAACGGGAATTTTTTTTTGTTCGCTTAGCCGGTCGTGGCGGTTCCTTCCACGCGCACAGTATCGGCCCCGAGAAATTTGATCCCTGATAACCAGATCACCCCGGAGACGAGCATCATCCCGGAGATGACGAGGAAGCCGATATTGAGATTGGTGTGTCCGGCGATGTAACCGATGGCAGGAAAGGCCGCCGCGTCGCCGAGCGCGTGGATGACGAGAATATTGAGCGCGAAGGCCGTCGCCCGGACAGCCGGAAAAGCCACATTGGCGAGGGCGGTATTGGACGGGCCGGTGTTGAGAAAGCCGAAAAAGACTGCGCCGAAAAGAAAAAACCAGGCCGCTGGAAATGGCGTGAACAACATGGCGACGAAGAGCGGCGCCGCGATTAGCATTCCGATACCGGAAACAAAAAAATAGGATCCCGAGTAGCGGCGTTGCAGGCGATCGGCGACCACGCCTCCCACGAGGGTCGAGATCAAACCAGCGAGCGCGGTGATTCCGCCGAAGATCGCCGTGGCCGCCGCCGGTTCGCCGCGATAACGCAGATAAGCGGCCATCCAAAAGGCAAGGCCGCCAAAGGCGAAAGTCATCGCTGTCTGGGCGAAGCAGTTGATGACATACGACGGCGTGCGCAGGAGCAGCCGGTAATCGCTCCAGCCGGCACGCTTCTCTTCGGAACGGCCGCCATTCCTCGTGCGCGGGTCGCGCTGCGTGAAACAAATCAAACCGAGGAGCAAACCGGGCGGCGCGACGAGATAAAATGCCCAGCGCCACCCGAGATGGCTGCTGATCAATCCGCCGAGGACGTAGCCGAGAGCGCCGCCCACCGGAATCGCGGCGCAAAAAATCGAGATGACGCGACCGCGTTTGGCGAGCGGAAAAAGATCGGCCAGGATGGTCGGCCCCGCCGGACCGTAGCCGCCTTCGCCGATCCCGACGAGGACGCGGGTAAAGAGGAGAATGCCGAAGGTCGCGGCC
>JBBQHV010000255.1:0-3271 GCA_038324295.1 Chthoniobacterales bacterium | reverse complement strand
ATGATCATCGGCATTCCGAAAGAGATTAAGCAGCAGGAAAATCGCGTTAGCCTGCTCCCTTCCGCGGCCTATCAGCTAACAAAACGCGGCCACACCGTTCTCGTGGAAAAAAGCGCGGGTGTCGGCACGGGTTATCCCGATTCCGACTACACCGCCGCAGGCGCGCAGATCATCGAGAAGGCGCCCGATCTCTTCCAGCGCGCCGAGATGATCGTGAAAGTGAAGGAGCCGCTCCCCGCGGAATACGAGCTTTTGCGCAAAGGACAAATCCTCTTCACCTATCTGCATCTCGCCGCGAGCCGGTCGCTCACCGAAGCGCTCTTGAAATCGGGCGTGACCGGGGTCGCCTACGAGACCATTCAGGTCGGCCATCGCCTCCCCCTGCTCGAACCGATGAGCGAAATCGCCGGCCGCATGTCGGTCGTGATGGGGGCGTATTTTCTGGCGAAACACAATGGCGGCAACGGAGTCCTCCTCGGTGGCGTGCCGGGGGTGCTGCCTGGGCGGGTCGTGGTGCTCGGCGGCGGAACCTCGGGCGTGAACGCCGCGCGCATGGCGACCGGCTTGGGCGCAGATGTGACGATTCTCGAAGTCGATCTCGAGCGGATGCGCTTCCTCGATATCACGATGCACTCCGCGCACACCCTTTACTCCAGCGAAGCGCATTTGCAGGAACTCATGCCGACGGTCGATCTGCTCATCGGCGCGGTCCTCGTGCCCGGCGCGAAAGCCCCCAAGCTGATCACGCGTGAAATGTTGCGCGCGATGCGACCGGGGAGCGTGGTCGTTGATATCGCGATCGACCAGGGCGGCTGCGTCGAGACCTCGCGCCCGACGACTCACCTCGACCCCGTCTACGTCGAGGAAGGCGTGATCCATTACTGCGTCGCGAACATGCCGGCGGCCTACGCGCGCACCGCCACCCAAGCGCTCACCAACATCACTTATCGTTACGTCGAGCTGCTCGCAGATCTCGGATTAAAGGAGGCCTGCGAACGCCAGCCGGCGCTGATCGGCGGGATCAACACGATGGATGGGCGGCTCACCCATCGCGCCGTGGCCGAGGCTCACGGGATGGAGTTTACTCCGCCCTTTGAAGTGGAGGTGCACGGCGCATCTCCTTCCTAACGAGACTGTTTTCGCGCACGGCGGCGGCATTTATCGGAAAAAATTAAATTCCACAGAGCCAAAAACTTCGCTTGCTCCGAATCAATTGTTAACCCAACATGGGCGTTCATCCATAACCTATGAAGAAATACATCTGCATCCTGGCTAGCGCGGCGCTTCTTGTGGCGTGCGAACAAAAAACCGAAACCGCAGCTCCGGCTGCTTCACCGGCTGAGACGACCGAGAACAACACGACGATCGTGAATCCTTCTCCGGCCACCTCGACCGATACAACCACGAACACCGAAACCACCGTGACGACGACGCCAGCTGAGACCACTCCGATGGCGACGATGACTCCGATGGAGACTGCCACCCCGGCAGCCGAGACGAGCACGACCACGGAGACCACGACGACGTCGCCGACTCCCTAATCTCGCTTTAACTTCAACCGCAAAATCTTCCACCGGGAATTCCCGGCGGAAGATTTTTGCTGTACAGAGCAGCCGAAAATGCGGACGCGCGTCGATAGTGGAATGAACGAGCATGACGGCGCCCAGGAAACCGAAGCGGTCCGACCCTAACCAAGAAGGCGACGCCAACTCGGTCGTCTCCGTTCCCGCCAAACCGAGCGCCGCCGGGGTCGCCCGCCGGGAGCGCAGCTCGAAGCGCGCCCTCCCGCTTTTTTGCCTCACGACTCTGGGAGTGGTCTTCGGCGACATCGGGACGAGCCCGCTTTACGCGCTGCGCGAATGTTTTCGCGGCTCGGAGGCGGCCGGTCATCTCGCGGTCAACCAGGCCAACGTTCTCGGCGTCCTCTCGCTCATCGCCTGGTCGCTCTTCATCGTCATCTCGGTGAAGTATCTCGTCTACGTGATGCGGGCCGATAACAAGGGCGAAGGCGGCATTCTCGCCTTACTCGCCCTCATGCAGCGCCGTGGTCGGGCTCCTTTCTGGTTTGCCAGCTTGAGCATTTTCGGGGCGGCGCTGCTCTACGGTGACGGCATGATTACGCCCGCGATTTCCGTCCTCAGCGCGGTGGAAGGATTACAAATCGCGACCTCCTCGCTGAAGGAGTTCGTTATCCCGATCACGGTTGCGATCCTGCTCGGGCTTTTTCTTTTCCAACGGCACGGAACTCAGCGCATCGGACTCGTCTTCGGACCCATCATGCTGACTTGGTTTCTAACCATCGGCCTGCTCGGGATTCTCGCTATCATCAGGCAACCGGCCGTCCTCGCCGCCTTCAACCCGCTCCATGGCCTGAGCTTTTTCGCCCGCAACGGCTGGATGGGTTTTACCGTCCTCGGCGCGGTTTTTCTCGTCGTGACGGGCGGCGAAGCGCTCTACGCCGATCTCGGCCATTTTGGGCGGTTGCCGATTCGCCTCGCCTGGTTTGCGCTCGTCCTGCCCGCGCTCCTCCTGAACTACTTCGGCCAGGGCGCGCTCGTGCTCGAGAACGGCCGGGAGATCGCGCATCCGTTTTTCCATCTTGCCCCCTCCTGGGCGCTTTATCCGCTGATCGCGCTCGCCACCACCGCCGCCGTCATCGCTTCCCAGGCCGTCATCTCCGGGGTCTTCTCCCTCACGCGTGAGGCCGTCCTGCTCGATCGTTTTCCCCGGGTCGGGATTCATCAGACTTCTGAAGAAGCGCTCGGCCAAATCTACGTGCCGGTGCTGAACTTTCTCCTGCTCATCGCCTGCATCGGGTTGGTCGTCGGCTTCCGCACCTCGAGCAATCTGGCCGCGGCCTACGGCGTCGCCGTCACCACCACGATGGTCATCACGACGATTCTGCTCGCCGCCATCGCCCGCCGCGTCTGGAAATGGAATCTCCCCGTCGTCCTCCTCCTGAGCGCTTTCTTCCTCGTCATCGATCTGGCATTTTTCGGCGCCAACATACTCAAGTTTGTCGACGGCGGCTGGTTCCCGCTTCTCGTCGGCGGACTGGTTTTCCTTGTCATGACGACCTGGCATCGCGGGCGGGAATTGATCTGGACCCGGCTCCGCAATACGGAGCAGTCATTGGAGGAATTTCTCGCCGGGTTGAAGAAAGACAGACCGGTGCGCGTCGCGGGAACGTCCATTTTCCTGACCGGCCGCGCCCACGGCACGCCCGCGGTCCTGATGCATCATCTCCGGCATAACAAAGTCCTGAGCGAAC
>JBBQHV010000254.1:0-3273 GCA_038324295.1 Chthoniobacterales bacterium | reverse complement strand
ATCGAGGACAAGGTGGTGAAATTTCCGCAGCGGACGCAGCACCAGCTTTTTCTCGAACCGGAAGGACGGCAAACTCGCGAATTTTACGTGAACGGGATTTCCACCAGTCTGCCGTATCAGGTTCAGTTGGAGTTCTTGCGATCTATCCCCGGGTTGGAGCAGGCGGAGATCATGCGCCCGGGATATGCCGTGGAGTACGACTATTTCCCGCCGACACAGCTTCACCCAACCTTGGAAACGAAACTGGTTTCAGGTCTCTATTTCGCCGGGCAAATCAACGGCACCTCCGGCTACGAAGAAGCTGCTGCGCAGGGCCTTATGGCAGGAGCAAACGCGGCGCTAAAGATCGCCTCCCGCCCCCCGTTCGTTCTGAAGCGGAGCGAAGCCTACATCGGCGTCCTCATTGACGATCTGGTCAATCAGGGAACCGAGGAGCCATATCGCATGTTCACGAGCCGGGCCGAGCACCGCCTCGTCTTGCGCCAAGATAATGCCGACCTTCGGCTCACCCCGAAAGCCGCCACGAGCGGGTTGGTCGATGCGAAACGCATCGCCTTCGTGAACGATAAACTTGCCGCCTTGGAGCAGGCGAAGGAACTGGCACGCATTACACGGATCGACGGGGAATCTGCCCTGCACCTACTGAAACGACCGGATTTTGATCTTACATCGCTACCGCCGTCTCTCCTCCAAAGCGCAGACCGAGAGATTTGGGAACTGTTGGAAACCGAAGCTAAATACGAGGGCTATATCCGCCGCCAGGAGGAGCAGGTGAACTCAATGACCAAGGCAGACGCCCAGCGAATCCCCGAGACGATCGATTATCACGCGGTGCCGGGACTCCGAAACGAAGCTCGACAGAAGCTTGCAGATCGTCGGCCATTCAGCATTGGCCAAGCCGGTCGCATCAGCGGAGTGACGCCAAGCGATCTCGGAATTCTCGTCGTCTGGCTTGCTAGAAACAAGGCAATACACTCTTCTTGAGATATTTGAGATGAATTTTTTTATCGTCTATGCGAGCGCGGCGGCGCTGGGCTATTTGCTTGGCTCCTGCCCAAACGGTTACCTCATCGGCCGTGCTCGCGGAGTCGATATCCGTCGCCACGGCAGCGGAAATATTGGCGCCACGAACGTCCTGCGGGTGGTTGGGAAGAGTTGGGGCTATCTGGTCTTCTTCCTTGATGCTCTGAAAGGCTTCCTCGCGGTCCGCCTCGCCTTCGAGTTGGCGGGCACGATGGCAATCGTCGCTCGTCCCGAAATCGTCGGAATCGTCGCCGCGGTGGCCTGCATCCTCGGCCATACTTTTCCGGTTTGGCTGCGCTTCCGCGGAGGAAAGGGGGTGGCGACGTCCGCCGGCGTGTTACTCGGGTTGATGCCGATCGCCGTGGTGTCGGTCTTCATCGTCTGGGTGCTCCTCTTCAAAATTACCCGCTACGTCTCGATCGCATCGATCGTAGCCGCTCTCGCCCTTCCGCTCTTCGTCGCCCTTTATCTGCGACTCCAAGCGCTGCGAGGCATGAGTCTGCTGCCCTTCTCAATTCTTATCGCCGGAGTCGTGATCTGGCGGCACCGTGCGAATATGCAAAGGCTTCTCCAAGGCACCGAGGAGCGTTTCGGTCAGAAATGATGAAGATCGCGATCCTCGGAACGGGCGGCTGGGGCACTGCGTTGGCGGTTCTCTGGGCGCGCCAGGGGAATGACATCATCCTCTGGGGCCACACGCCGGAACGCGTGGCACAAATCTCCCGCAATCGCCTGAATCCGGAATATCTGCCCGAGACCGAAATTCCGCCTAACGTTTGCCTAACGAGTGCGCTGGCCGATTGCAGCGACGCCGATCTGATTGCCTTCGTCACCCCGTCTGTCGCCCTCCGCGAAGTGGCGGGGAAACTCCGAGAGTTCCTGCGGGACGACCGGCCGATTTTGCTCAGCTGCACAAAAGGGATCGAGCACGGCAGCGGCGCGCGGATGAGCGAGATTCTGGCGGAGCACTTTCCCTCCAATCCGGTGTCCGTTCTTTCCGGCCCGAATCTTGCGGTGGAAGTGGCGCGCGGTTTGCCGACCGCGACGGTCCTCGGTTCCAGCGACGAAGAGATCGCGGGAAAATTGCAGGAAGCGCTCGGCAGCCCGCGGTTCCGCGTTTACACGAGCCACGAGATCATTGGCATCGAACTGGGCGGCGCCTTGAAAAACATCTTCGCCATCCCGGCCGGCGTGAGTGACGGCTTCGGTCTCGGCGATAACTCAAAGGCTGCCCTGGTCACGCGTTCGCTCGCGGAACTTCTGCGGCTGGGCGTCGCGATGGGCGGCGATGCGCGCACTTTCATGGGCCTGAGCGGAGCAGGGGATTTGGTCGCGACCTGTTTCAGCCGTCATAGCCGTAACCGGCGCGTAGGTGAACAGCTTGGCCGCGGCCAGACCCTCGACCAGATCACGAGCGGAATGCAATCCGTCGCCGAAGGAATTCCAACCGCGCGCAGCGCCTTCGAGTGCTCCCAGAAACTGGGTGTCGAAACGCCCATCATCGACCAGGTCTATGCCGTCCTTCACCAAGGCAAACCGCCCGCTCAAGCGATGCAGGAATTGCTCGGGCGCGATCAGAAATCGGAGCGCGGATAAGCGGCGGACGCGGCCAGCTGGCCGATGACGGCGGGATAAAGTTTTCTCTCTGCTTCTTGAATCCGGGCATGCAGGGAAGCGTCGGTGTCGTTAGGCAAAATCGGGACCTCCTCTTGCGCGATAATTTCCCCGGTGTCGATACCCGTATCGACAAAATGGACGGTGCAGCCGGTCACGCTTTCCCCGGCGGCGAGGGCCTGCGCCCACGCTTCGCGCCCCGGATATTTTGGCAGGAGGGACGGATGCAGATTGATGATGCGTTGGGCAAACGCCGTGAGCAACGGCTCTTTCAGAATGCGCATGAAGCCCGCGAGCACGACCAAGTCCACCCCCGCCTCGCGCAACAGCCTAACGAGTTCGGTTTCGGCTTCAGGATCGAGTTTCGTTTTCCATTTCCCCGGAGCAAGAAAGACCGCCGGAACGCCGAACTCCCGCCCGATCGCGAGGATGCCGGCATCCGCGACGTCCGAGATCACGATCCGGGCGTCCGCCTCCAACTTGCCATCGCGGATATCTTCCAGAATCGCGCGGCAATTCGAGCCTTTCCCCGACCCCAAGATTCCGATTGCAAGTCGCTCCATCGCCTAGCCTTGGTGCAGACGCTCGAGCAAACCAGAAGTCGATTTGCCTGGGACAAGCGGAAGGATTTCCACC
>JBBQHV010000253.1:0-3286 GCA_038324295.1 Chthoniobacterales bacterium | reverse complement strand
GTAGGGCTCGCGCGTGATCGGCTCCACGATCGTGCAGATCAGGCTGAGGGTCGGCTCGGCGTTAAAAATATCGATCC
Source organism: Chthoniobacterales bacterium (assembly GCA_038324295.1). GTDB lineage: Bacteria > Verrucomicrobiota > Verrucomicrobiia > Chthoniobacterales > UBA10450 > Palsa-1392. The sequence goes on along the minus strand of JBBQHV010000253.1, from coordinate 3,209 downwards.
AAGCGCTCCCGGAATCGGGGATGACGAGCATGTCGGAAGCGTTGATCGCTTTCCAACCGCGAATACTCGAGCCGTCGAAGCCGAGGCCCTCGGTGAATATGTCCTCGTTATATTCGGTCAGCGTGGTCGTGAAATGCTGCCAGGCGCCGGGTAGATCGGTGAATTTGAAATCCACGAGTTTGACCTCGTGGTCCTTGATCATTTTACTGACGTCGGCTGGGGTTTTCTTGTCGTTAGGCATGGTGGATGAGGTTGATGGTTGATCGCTGATGGTTGATGGAACTTGGCGCTTCGCCTCTGTCCATCAACCATCAACCATCAACCTCCCTCAGACCGCTTTCTCGCCCACTTCTTCGGTCCGAATCCGGACCGCGTGCTCGACCGGGAGAACGAAGACTTTGCCGTCCCCGATCTTGCCTGTCTTGGCCGCGCCCACGACCACGCTGACGGCCTTGTCGACCATCTCGTCGGCGAGCACGACCTCCACCTTCACCTTGGGCAGAAAATCGACCGTGTATTCGCTCCCGCGGTAGATTTCGGTGTGCCCTTTCTGCCGCCCGAAGCCTTTGACTTCCGTGACCGTCATCCCTTCGATGCCCAGTTCGGCGAGCGCCTCCTTCACTTCCTCGAGTTTGAAAGGCTTGATGATCGCTTCGAGTTTTTTCATGTGGGTTAAGGTGACGGTCTCCGGCTTTTTTTCAACGACAACCGAGAAGATCAGAAAGCGCGTGGACAAGGCAAGCGCTGATTTCTTGCCGGTGGAAGGAGCGGCTCTCTCAGCCCCGAAACGCCAGTTTCAAAACGCCTGCCTCTCGGACGAGAATCCGATCTCGCGTATAAATCTCCGCCTTGTTCTGCTCCGCCGTGGCTAGGAGCAGGCAATCGACCCAGGAGAGCCCCCTTCCTCCGAGAGCGTGCGCCTCGATCCAGTCCAGCACCGCTTCTGCGGCAGGCTCCGTTAGGCGCGGCATTAAGCGTAAATCCTGGAGTGTGCGTTGACGATTGGGCAGGCTGCCGGCCGCGAGTTCGCCCAGCACCGGCGAAGCAAGGTAAACCACACCCGCCGTCAGCATTCGTCGCAAGATCAAATTGTCGCGGTGGAGGTGATCGATCCACACCGGAGTATCGACCAACACTTTCATTTTCCACGCCGTTGCCATTCCCGGCGGCGCGGCGCCGCCTTCGCTTTTCGCGCCGTTCCGCCGAGCGCCGCGAGACGATGCGCCGCCTTTTGCCTGATCAGCGCCTCCAGGCCGAGATGGATGACTTTGGTCTTCTCCTCCTCGCCGGTCGCTTCCAAGGCGGCATTCACCAGCGCATCATCCAGATTCAGCGTCGTTCTCATGCAGACCATTGTGCGGCCAACGTCTGCATCGAGCAAGAACGTTGAAGCCCTTCAAGTCCGCGACGCAGTTTTTCTCGCCTCCTCCGAGCGCCGAATTCTTGCCGCGTCCGGCGCTCAGTTTATAGTGACGTCGGATGCCCGCCGACTCCTTCGTTCACCTCCATCTCCACACCGAGTATTCGCTCCTCGATGGAGCCGTGCGGATGCAGCAGCTGATGAAAAAAGCGGCGGAAATGGAGATGCCGGCGGTCGCCGTGACCGACCACGGCAATCTTTTTGGTGCGATCGAATTTTACCAGGCCGCGACCCAGGCGGGAGTGAAACCGATCATTGGCGTGGAAGCCTATATGGCGCCCGGCTCGATCAAGGATCGGCCCAGCTCGATGCGCGACGCGGCCCACCATTTCACCCTCCTCGCGCGCGACGAAACCGGTTACAAAAATCTCGTTAGGCTGATGTCGACCGCGCATCTCGAGGGGATGCATTACAAGCCGCGGATCGACAAGGAGCTGCTCGCCGCCCACGCCGAGGGGCTGATCGGAATGAGCGGTTGTCTGAAGGGCGAGATCAACATGGCCATCCAGGCCGATCAGCTCGAGAAGGCGCGGAAAAGCGCGGCGACTTTTCGCGACATTCTCGGGGCGGAAAATTTCTTCATCGAGCTGCACGACCACGGGATCGAGGCGCAGCGGAAGTGCAATCGGGTGCTGCCCGGTTTGGCGAAGGAATTCGGCCTTGGCCTCGTCGCGGCGAACGACGTCCATTTTCTCGAGCGCAGCCATCACGAGGCGCACGACGTCATGATCTGCATCGGCACCGGCAAGATGGTGCAGGACGAAAAACGGATGCGTTACGTGCCGGAGCTTTATTTCAAAAGCGCCGCGGAAATGGGCGCCATCTTCGGCGATCATCCCACTGCCCTAACGAACACGATCGCGATCGCGGAGCGCTGCAACCTGCAGCTCGATTTCGGGACGTCGAAATTTCCCGAATACCCGCCGCCGGAAGGAAAAACGCGCCGCCAATACCTGCGCGAACTCTGCGAGGAAGGGATGCGGAAGCGCTTCGGCGAGCGCGCCACGAGCGATCCCGAGCTGCGCGCCCGCCTGGCCAAGGAACTCGAAGTCATCGAGAAGACCGGGTTCGTCAGCTATTTCCTGATCGTCTGGGATTTCATCCACTTCGCCAAGCAGCGCGGCATCCCGGTCGGGCCGGGCCGCGGATCGGCCGCCGGCTCGCTCATCGCCTACGTCCTCGAGATTACCGACATCGATCCGCTCCAGTTCGGTCTGCTCTTCGAACGTTTCCTCAATCCCGAGCGCGTCTCGCCTCCCGATATCGACGTCGACTTTTGCGAATCCCGCCGCGGCGAAGTGCTTTCCTACGTCCGGCAAAAATATGGGGAACGCCGGGTGTCGCAGATCATCACCTTCGGCAAGCTGAAAGCGAAGAGCGTGGTCCGCGATGTCGGCCGGGTGATGGGGCTCGGCTACGGCGATTGCGACCGGATCGCAAAGATGATCCCTAACGAACTGGGGATCACGCTCGCCCAGGCGGCGGAGAAAACGCCCGACCTGAAGCGCGCGATCGAGACCGAGCCGGCGACGCGGCAGCTCTGGGTATATGCCGGTTTGCTCGAGGGCCTCTCGCGCAACGCGGGCGTGCACGCGGCCGGCGTCGTGATCGGCGATCGCGATTTATCCGAATACGTCCCGCTCTGCCGCGACTCGAAGGGCGCCGAAGTCGTCAGCCAATACGCGATGGGGCCGCTGACCGATCTCGGGATGCTGAAGATGGATTTCCTTGGTCTGAAAACCCTCACCGTGATCGAGGACACATTGAAGCTGATCCACCAGCGCGAGCC
>JBBQHV010000252.1:0-3301 GCA_038324295.1 Chthoniobacterales bacterium | reverse complement strand
ACGCGCACGCCCTCGAGCAATCCAAGATGCCGATACATCTCGAGGCAAAAGTCGGCCACGTTCTCCGCTTCGACTTTCTCGAAATCTTCGACCAACTCTTTCGGCGCGCAGGCGGGAAGCTGGCGCGCCGTTTTTTTGCGCCATTCCGGCAGGACACGCTTGGCGAAGAGCGGCGAAAACTGTTTCTGCAGTTTGTTCGCAAAACTGAAGTTGAGGCGACGGTCTTCCCCGCTCTGCCGATCGCGCAGGATCGTGATCGTCTCGCGCGGATCGTGATCGCTGTCGTGATAGAAGAAGACGATCTCGCCGCCGAGCTCGCGCTGCAGCCGCCGCGCGGTCTGGATTTTCGAAAAAAGAAAGCGCCGCGGAAAAATTCCGCACGGCTGTTGTCCGAAACAGATCACGGGCGAGCGCACAGGCGACCGTAGCACAGGCATCCTGCCTGTGGGGCTACCGGGCGTCCCGCCCGGGCAAGATGCCCGCTCGCCCCACAGGCGAGACGCCTGTGCTACGACGACTGCTCGAAGACCGTTCTCTGCAAGAGAACGGAGAGCAGAAACACCACCGCGCAGCCGATCACGTTATACCAAAGGTAACCGATCGAGGTCGTGTAGAAGAGAACGAGCACAAGCGTCTGCGAGATCAGCGCGGCGACGAAAACAGCGGTGCCGCGGACGAAACGCAGCGCGAAAGCGACGAGAAAAATCCCGAGGATGCTGCCGTAAAAAATCGAGCCGAGGATGTTGATCGCCTGGATCAGATTTTCGACCAGATTGGCGAAGAGGGCGAAGGAAATAGCCACGCCGCCCCACGCGGCGGTGAGCAGTTTGGAAGCAAAGAGATAGTGCGCTTCACTCGCCCCGGGATGAAGGAGCGGCCGGTAAAAATCGACCACTGTGGTCGAACCGAGCGCGTTGAGTTCCGAAGCGCTGGAGGACATCGCCGCGCAAAAGATCACCGCGACGAGCAGCCCGATGAGCCCGTGCGGCAGATAGTGCAGAACGAAACTGATGAAGACGTAGTCGGCGTCGTTCGTTTCCATCTTCGGATCGGCCGCCTTCAGGGTTTTCTTCACTTCGCTCCGGATGTTGTCCATCTCCTTTTGCGGCCGGAGGACGGCGCTCGTGGCGGCGTCGATCGCGGTCGTGGAATCCGAGTCTAACGTGTTCGTTAGGGCACGGACCGCGCTTTTCTTGGCCGCGAAAACTTCATCGTAACGCGTTTGCAGGGCGGCGAGTTTGCCGGCTTGCGCGGTTTGCGCGGCGCGCTCCAAGACGGGCTGATTAAAGAAGAGGGGCGGCTTTTCAAACTGGAAAAAAACAAAAACCATCACGCCGGTGAGGAGAACGAAGAATTGCATGGGCAATTTGAAGATGGCGTTGAAGAGGAGGCCGAGCCGGCTGCCGGTGAGCGAACCGCCCGCGAGGTAGCGCTGCACCTGTGATTGGTCGGTTCCAAAATAGGAGAGCGCGAGAAAGAACCCGCCGAGAATCCCCGACCAAAAGGTGTAGCGCCGCTGCGGGTCGACTGAGAAGTCGACCGCGTTGAGCTTGCCCATCTTCCCGCCGATCGAGAGCGCGTCGAAAAAGGAAACATCCGGCGGGAGCCGGTGCAGGACCATCCCGAAGGCGATACCCATCCCGACGAGGATCACCGCCATCTGCCATTTCTGCGTGTGGCTGACCGCGGTCGTTCCGCCCAAAGTTGTGTAGAGGACGACGAAGAGGCCGGCGAGCAGGATCGTCAGGCGAAGATTCCAGCCGAGGAGCGCGGAGAGAATAATGGCCGGCGCGTAAAGCGTGATGCCGGCGGCGAGCCCGCGCTGGAGGAGAAAGAGGAACGCGCCTAACAAGCGTGTTTTCTGGTCGAAGCGCTGGCCCAGATACTCGTAGGCGGTCACGACCTTGAGCCGGTGATAGATCGGAATAAAGACCGCGCAGACGACGATGAGGGCGAAGGGCAGCCCAAAATAATTTTGGACAAAGCTCATCCCGCTTTCGTAGGCCTGGCCCGGGGTGGAGAGAAAGGTGATCGCGCTCGCCTGCGTGGCCATGACGGAGAGACCGATCGTCCCCCAGCGAATGCTCGCGTCCCCGCGCAGATAATGATTGAGATCGTGATCCGCGCGCGTCTTCCACCAGCCGTAGAGCGCGATCGCGAGCAGGGTGCTGAAGAGCACCGCGTAGTCGATCCCGCTCACAAGAAAAAGCGACTAACGAAATAGAAGAAGCCGACTTCGAGGACGAAAACGAGCACGACTGCGAGGTAAGCCTGCGGCCAGCTCCGAAAAAGCGGGACGGCGATATCCGCTTCGTCGACCTCGTCCGGTTTCTCCTTCACCTCGGCATGCCCTTTCGTTAGGCCGCAATGACGAAAATCACATCCCTTTCCTGCGCATGGGCAGGCATTTTGGAATCGAGAGTGACCAAACGACCCCGCTGCTTGCGCGCCACTTCAACGAGATAAGCATCGTTCACTTGTTGATGGCCGAGGGTTTGGAGATAAATCCCGGGTTTGCTCGCCCGAGGCGAAGGCCAAAAACGGTGTTGGTCGTGAGCGAGAAGCTCCTGCAAAAGCGTAGCCGCCTGCTGGGGCGTCACGGCCGTTGAAGTGTAGCTCGGATTCGAGGAGAGCCTGACAAAGCCGACCTGCGTGAGCGCGCAGGTGGCCCAACCGTGCCTCGCTTGGGCGCGAAACCAACCATGGGACAAAGCGTGGTGCTGGTGGTTCGGCCAGGCGAGTGCGAGGAGGACATTGGTGTCGAGCAACGCTGGCTTCACGTCGCGTCGTCGGCGAGGAGCTTTTGCGCGCGATTGCTCGGAATGAGGGGAGCATCTGCTGAGACTTTAAAAACCGGCAGACCGTTTTTGCGCGCAGTCGTAGTGCTGCTGCGCAAGCCGCGCCGAGCCAATTGGGAAAGAACCTTGCCGAGATTTTTCCCGGAGGAGGCAGCCAGCGTCTGGGCGGCCTCGAAAACATCGTTATCCAAAGATACCGTCGTCCTCATGAGTGATACAGTGATGCGCTGATGCGGCGCTGTCAACGCTCATGGCCCAACGAGATCATGTTCGCGAAAATCCGGTAGGCGCCGGGGACGCCGGCGGGCAGCTCGCGGAACCAGGAGTAGCCGGTGTAGATGAACCAGCCTTTCTCGGAGCGGGTCACGAGGAGGCCGCCGTCGAGCGGTTTCTCGCCGGGATCGTTGCTCGAGAGGATCGGTGTCCAGGCGGGATCCCATTGCTCGGGAAAATAAAGCCCGCGCTCCTGCACCCAGCCGGCAAAATCCTCCTGCGAAATCTTG
>JBBQHV010000251.1:0-3323 GCA_038324295.1 Chthoniobacterales bacterium | reverse complement strand
GCCGGCGCGGGCGACGACGAGCTGCGGCAGTTTTTTCTCGACGTGGTCGAGCGCAAACCGGAGCAGCACGATTTCCGCACCACCTATCAACCGGGCCGCAAGATGGTCGCGATCGGCGGCTAAAGCAGGAGCGCGCAAGTTGCTGTTGTAGCCGGGGGCGTTGACCCCGGCTGGTCTGACGGCTTGCGAAGGTCTCCCTCGCCGGGGTCAACGCCCCCGGCTACAGCCTAACGAATGTCGCAACTGACCCATATCGCGAGCGACGGCACGGCCAAAATGGTCGACGTCTCGGCCAAGCCGCTCAGCCATCGCGAAGCGGTCGCGGCCGGCCGAATCGATCTTCAACCGGCCACACTGGAGCTGATCGCCTCGGATCGAATCGCGAAAGGCAATGTCTTCGCGACCGCGCGACTCGCCGGGATCCAGGCCGCGAAGCAAACCGCGCAGCTCATCCCGCTCTGTCACACCCTCGGACTGAGCCACGTGGAAGTCGGCCTAACGAGCGATAAAAATGGTGTCGCGGCCACCTGCACGGCGCGCACGACCGCGCAAACCGGGGTCGAGATGGAAGCGCTGACCGGCGTCTCGATCGCGCTCCTCACGATTTACGACATGTGCAAGGCGGTCGATAGGCAGATGCGGATCGGCGACATCAAGTTGCTGCAAAAGACCAAACAAGAATTGTGATCGGACGGACGACACGAAATTGTAGGGCGGGCGCTTCGCCTGCCCAGATTGAAGCAGGGCAACCCGCCTCAGGCGGGTCGCCCTACAAACCCTGACGAATGCAGATCACGGTCGGCATCATCACCATTTCCGATCGCGCGAGCGCCGGTGAATACAAGGACCTGGGCGGGCCCGCGCTGCGAGAGGCGGCGACAAGGAATGGCTGGAGCATCGAGGGCGAGGCGATCGTCCCAGATGACATGGAACGCATCCAGGAAGCGATTCGCTCCTTCGCCGCCCAGGGTTGCGGACTCATTCTCACCACCGGCGGCACCGGGTTGACGCCGCGCGATGTCACGCCGGAAGCGCTCCGCGGGCTGATGCGCGTGGAGCTGCCCGGTTTCGGAGAAGTGATGCGGGCCGAGTCGATGAAGATCACGCCCAACGCCATCCTTTCGCGCAACCTCGCCGCGATCGTCGAGCAATCTCTCGTCATCGCTCTCCCGGGCAAACCGAGCGGCGCGGTGGAATGTCTCAGCTTTGTCGCGGGGGCGATTCCGCACGGCGTGGCCCTTGCGCAACGGGTTCCAACTTCTTGTTAGGCAGATTTTTTTGCATCCAAACACCGCCGCCACTGCATCTCAACTGAAGCAAATAATGAAAACAAAATTTCTTGTCCCCGTCCTCGGGCTCCTCGTCCTCTTCACCGCCGGTTGCGACTGGAACTGGCATCGCATTCGCGGCAACGGCAAGATCAAGACCGAAGAGCGGCCGGTGACCGACTTCAACCGGGTGGATGCGGGCGGCTTCTGCGAAATGGAATGGCATCCCGGAGCGCCGTCGCTCAGCATCACGACGGACGAAAATCTGCTTCCTCGCATCACGACCCGGATGGACGGCAAAAAGCTCGAGATCGAGATGAAAGAGGGCCCGATGGCGCCGACCGATGGAATCAAAATCGTCATCACGAGCCCGGCGCTGAACCAGGCGGAGCTGAGCGGCGCGGTGGAATTGACCGCCAGGCAGCTGAGCGGCGCGACCTTTGCCCTCCAGACGAGCGGCGCCGCCAAGGTCACCCTCACCGGAAAAGTAAATCGGTTGCTCGCCGACATGACCGGCGCGAGCAAGCTGATGGCGTCGGACCTGCCTGCGGATGATGTGGAGTTGTCGGTCACCGGCGCGGGCAAAGCGGATGTGACCGCGTCGAATTCGCTCCGAGCGGCGATCACCGGCGCCGGAAAGGTGGTTTACGGGGGAAATCCGAAGACCGTCGACAAAAGGATTACCGGCGCGGGGAAGATCGAACCGCGGGAGTAGCCGGAGAGAAGGATCAACAGAAGGAAACAGAGGCAACAAAGGTTCTCCAGAGGAACTGCCAAAAGAACATTCCGGCTGTTGTAGCTGTTGTAGAGTGCGCTGTCTCAGCGCACCAGAGGGCCGCCCCTCCTCAGCAGAAAAGGTCCGCTGAGGAGAGCGGACACTACAACCGAGAGAGCCGGAAATGATTTTTGGCAATCGCCTTAAAAGACCGAACAGCCTCTTCTTTAGAATCCAATCTTTGTTTCCTTCGTTATCTTTTGTTTGAATTCCGAACCTGTCTTTCACCTTTTCGGCCGGGCGCATCTTGTTGTCGTTTTGTTGACCCTGATCATCCCGATCGGCCTGGGCCTGGCCGTCCGCCTGACACGCTCGCGCCGGATCGATCTCGCGGTCGCGGTCTGTCTCTCCCTCCTCCTCGCGACGAACTACCTCGGCTACGCCATCTATCTTTGGAGTCATCAATTTCTCTTTTGGAAACAAGCCCTGCCTTTCCAGCTTTGCGATTGGGCGATGGTGACAGTTATCGTCGCGCTCCTGACTGGCTGGCGGGGCTGGAGCGAAGTCTCCTACTTCTGGGGAATCGGAGGGACCTTTCAGGCCATCCTCACACCCAACCTGCCTTTCGGCTTTCCGGATATTCGGTTCCTCAGCTTCTTTGTCGGCCATTGCGGGATCGTGGCTGGAGTTATCTATATCCTCATCGCGCGGCGCTTTCGGCCAACGTTAGGCTCCGTCTGGCGGACGCTCGCCTGGTCGGAGCTCTATCTCGGCGCGACCCTCTTGGTCGATCACTTAACCGGAGTGAACTACGGCTTTCTCCTCCATAAACCGGAAGCCGCCTCGATTCTCGACTACTTATCGAGCACCCATTGGCTTTATCTCGTCGAGCTCAACGGACTGGCCTTACTTTTTTTTGGGCTTCTCTACGCGCCGTTTCTTCTCAGCGATGGGATCCGGCGGCTGGGCGCTCCCCATCAGGCGTGAATCCAAAAGGCGCTGTCGGCGAATTGGTCGCCACGCCACCAATTCAGGTTGCCCGTGCCGTAGCGGAAGTTTTTCGAGCCGGCCTGACTTTGGAGCGGGGCGATCACTTCGCCGCTGGAATCGCGGCGGGCTTTGTTGCTCTCCGTCTGCGGCACGACGGCGACGATGTGGCCGGAGCGACCGTCGGCCCGGCGGCGGGCGACGATGATTCCAATCCCTCCCAGGTCAGCCGCTTCCTGTAACTTGGTCGGGGTGCCCGTCTGTCGCCAGCCGAAGCGAGCGCCGAAATCGCGGAGCCAGCGGAAGAGATCGTTGGCTCGCTGTTCGTCGATCGTGCGCTCATAGAGCGGCTC
>JBBQHV010000250.1:0-3326 GCA_038324295.1 Chthoniobacterales bacterium | reverse complement strand
GGCGAGCCGGCTGAGGCTTTCGAGACGCGAATATTTTCCGCCAAGCCCGAGATGAAGATTCAGTGCGGAAGCGTCGCGGCCGACGAGGGTGGCGTTGATCTGGATGCTGAGCGCCTCATCGCTCCAATCCTGGGTGCAGATGTAGGTGACTTTCGCGCCCGCGCCGACCACGAGATCGTTTACGCCGCAGGAAAAACCGGCGCGCGCGCGATCGGCAGAGCGGAAATGTTCGACCAGCGTGATTTTTGTAAAATCCTCCGCGACGAGCAGGGTGTGCGGGAAAATGGCTACGTTTTCGGCGTGCAACCAGTGGAACGTTTCGAGCGGCAGTTCCACTTCGATTCCCTTCGGCACGTAGAGAAAAGTGCCTGACCTAACGAGCGCCTGATGGAGCGCGGCGAACTTGGCCGAACCGAGAGTGGCGGGCTGATTCATAAAATGGCGCCGGAATAATTCCTCGTGCTCGAGCATGGCGCGCTCGAGCGGCTGGAAGATGACGCCGGCCGCTCGCAATTGCTCGGAAAGCGCCTCGCGCTCGAGCAGATGATCGTCGGCAAAAACCATTCGGCCGCCGGTTTCGCTCAGCTCGGTGGAGCGCTCGAGCAGAGCGCGTTTCTGCGCCTCGCCGAGCGGCGCGCCCGAGAGGTGATAAGGCGCGAGGTCGAGCGCTTTGACATTGGAAAAACGCCAGGCCTGATCCTTTACCGCCGGCATCGGGAGGCTCTGGAACTCGGTCCAGGCGACCTGCTGTTGCTCGCGAAACCACGCCGGCAAATCGGCGTTGCGCTGGTCCACGCCTTCGAGAATGCCCCCCGCGATGGGAGCAGCTTCGGCTATTTCTTCGAGGAGAGCTGACGGAGTACTCATGGCCGGTGGAGACGCGAACGGCGGTCTCGAGACCGCCGTCACACTGTGCTCGTTCTGGTCGCGAAAGTTAGCCGACGGAGCCTTCCATCTCAAGTTCGATGAGCCGCTTCAGCTCAACCGAGTATTCCATCGGAAACTGCCGCACAAGATCGTTGATGAAGCCATTGACGCTCAGGCTCATGGCCTGCGCTTCCGTCAGCCCGCGCTGTTGCATATAGAAAATCTGCTCGGCGCTCACCTGACTGACGCTCGCTTCGTGCTGCACCGCGTTACCGGTGCCGCGGACGGTGATCGCCGGGTAAGTGTCGGTGCGGCTGTTCGCGTTGATGAGAAGCGCGTCACATTCCGTGTTGTTTTTGCAGTTCTTGAGATGCTTCGGCACGTGGACGAGACCGCGATAAGTGGCCCGGCCGGTCCCGATCGAGATGCTCTTGGAAATGATGTTGCTCGTCGTTTCATCGGCGGCGTGGATCATCTTTGCGCCGGTGTCCTGATGCTGACCGTCGCCGGCGAGCGCGATGGAGATGACTTCGCCGCGGGATTTGCGGCCTTTCATGACGACCCCCGGATATTTCATCGTGAGGCGGCTGCCAATGTTGCAATCGATCCATTTCACCTCGGCTTCCTCATGCGCGAGGCCGCGCTTGGTCACGAGGTTAAAGACGTTGTTCGACCAGTTTTGAACGGTGATGTACTGGAGCTTCGCCCCCTTCATCGCGACGAGTTCGACGACCGCGCTATGGAGCGTAGCGGTATTGAATTTCGGCGCGGTGCAACCTTCCATGTAGGTCAGCTCGGCGCCTTCATCGACGATGATGAGGGTGCGCTCGAACTGCCCGAAATTCTCGGCGTTGATCCGAAAATAGGCTTGGAGCGGATGCTTCACTTTCACGCCCGGCGGCACGTAGATGAACGAGCCGCCGCTAAAGACGGCGCTGTTCAACGCGCTGAATTTGTTGTCGCCGATCGGGATGATTTTGCCGAACCATTTCCGGAAAATCTCCGGATGCTCCTTCAGGCCATCCGCGCTGCCGACGAAGATGACCCCCTGCTCGCCGACCGCTTTCTTGATGTTGGAATAGACCGCTTCGCTGTCGAATTGTGCTTCGACTCCAGAGAGGAATTTGCGCTCCTGTTCCGGAATGCCGAGGCGCTCGAAGGTCCGCTTGACGTCATCCGGCACGTCTTCCCAAGCGCGCTTTGGCTGCACCCCGCCGCTCAGGTAATAGCGGATGTTATCGAAGACGATCGCTTCCAGGTCCTTGCTCGCCCAATGCGTCGGCATTGGTTTGCTCTGGAAAATCTTGAGCGCTTTGAGCCGGAATTCCCGGACCCAATCCGGGTCCTGTTTCACATCCGAGATGTAATGAATCGTCTTCTCGCTCAGGCCGATGCCGGCATCGTGGGTGTGGGTTTCGGGATAAAAGAAATCCCCCTTGTTGCGTTCGATATCGAGAGTTGTGTTTTCCTTGATCATATAATCTCCTTGTTAGGCTAACGCGGCTTCCGGCGCGTCCTCCTTCACCCAATCGTAGCCTTTTTCTTCGAGCTGGAGGGCCAGTTCCTTGCCCCCGCTCATTTCGATCCGGCCTTTCACCATCACGTGCACCCGATCGGGCACAATGTAATTCAAAAGCCGCTGGTAATGCGTAATCAAAAGCACGCCCAGATTCGGGCCCCGGAGCGAGTTGACCCCGTGGGCCACGACCTTGAGCGCGTCGATGTCGAGGCCGCTGTCGGTCTCATCGAGGACCGCGTATTTCGGTTCGAGCATCGCCAGTTGCAAAATTTCGTTGCGCTTTTTTTCGCCGCCGGAGAAGCCTTCATTGACCGAGCGCGAGGTGAAGGAGCGATCCATTTCGAGCAAATCCATTTTCTGGTAGAGCTGCGCGTAATAATCGGTCGCTTCCAGTTCTTCCCCTTCCGGGAGACGCGCCTGCACCGCTGCGCGGAGGAAGTTGGCGATCGTCACGCCGGGGATTTCGCTCGGATACTGGAAAGCGAGAAAGAGGCCGTTGCGCGCACGCACGTCCGGCTCGAGCTCGAGAATATTCTCACCGTCCATCAGGACCGAACCCTCGGTCACGATGTAATCGGGATGTCCGGCGAGGACTTTGGCGAGGGTGCTTTTGCCGGAACCGTTCGGCCCCATGATGGCGTGCACCTCGCCCCGCGGCACCGCGAGAGTGAGCCCGCGGATGATTTCCTGCTCGTCGATCGCGACGTGTAGATTTTCGATCGTCAACTGCTCCATATTGAACCCAAAACATACCGCAGAACCCCCTCTTTAGCGAATCGCGCGAAGGCCATTTGCGAATTGCGGTTTTCGATTTGCGAATTAGGTATGCAGGAGCGCCTCGATACCCCGTGGTGTAACGGTAACACAGCGCCCTTTGGAGGCGTTATTCATGGTTCGAATCCATGCGGGGTAGCTCATTTTTTCGCGACGTAGGTGCCTT
>JBBQHV010000249.1:0-3352 GCA_038324295.1 Chthoniobacterales bacterium | reverse complement strand
GCCAGTCCGGTGGGGTCCATGAAAATGTGGAAGAGGACGATGTTGACCACGATCGGCCCGAGCAGGGTAAGCCCGAGCGGCACGAAGCGTCCGATGAGAAGAAGCAGCCCGCCTGCCACCTGGCAAAGCCCGATCGCGAGGACGTAGTGACTAACGAAAAGCGCGTTGAGGAAATCGCCCGCCGGATTGTGCGCGAGTGGCGGGACCGGGATGAAATGGAGAAAAGCATTTGAGCCGAGGACGACGAAGACGAGCCCGAGCAGAACGCGAACAATGATCGTGACGATTTTCATGACGCACTCATCTTTTTCCAGAAACGCGAGGGTGCGCCGAGCAAATTTTGGGGCCAGCCGCGCCCCTGCCACGATACAGAAGCAGTGAAGACTCCTTCTGACCCTTCCTCACAATGGCCCAAACTTCTCGGCACCGCTGCGGCCGGCGGCTTGGCCACGCTGTTTGTGGCGCGCAATTTTTTCCCAGCGGAAAAGAAGGTCCACCATGACATCATCGCTAACTACGACGTGGGCGACGACGTCTTCGTGCGCACGATGGGTCACCTCCTGGGGCCGCCCCTGGTCGAGGGAAACAAGATCACTCCGCTGGAAAACGGCGATCAGATTTTCCCGGCAATGCTCCGCGCGATCGCTTCGGCCCAGCGCACGATCACGTTTGAGAATTTTCTCTTCAAGGAAGGGGAGGTTTCCGACGCCTTTGCCTCCGCCCTCGCGGAAAGAGCACGCGCCGGGGTGAAGGTGCACTTCCTGCAGGACGCGATGGGTTCGAATGCGGTCCACGGTCGCGCCATCCAGCTCATGAAAGAAGCGGGCGTGATGGTGGAAATTTTCCGGTTCGTCCATTTCTCGCGGATCAATTTCAGGACCCATCGCAAGATTCTCGTGATCGACGGGAACCTCGGATTCATCGGGGGAGTCGGGATCGCCGACGCCTGGAAAGGGGATGGGCGGACCCATGGGTTATGGCGCGATTCGCATTATCAGGTCCAAGGCCCGGTCGTCGCGCAATTGCAGCAGGCCTTCATGGATAACTGGATGGAAACCCGCGCCGAGCTCCTGCACGGCGACGCTTATTTCCCGAAGCAGGAGCGGGCCGGCGATCACCTCTGCCAGATCTTCAAGAGCTCCGCCGGAGAAGGCTCCGATAGCGCGCGCCTCATGTTGCTCGTATCGATCGCGGCGGCGCGCGAACGCATCCGGATCGCGAACGCCTATTTCATCCCCGACAAGCTAACCATGGACACGCTCATCGCCGCGCTCGGGCGCGGGGTGAAAGTGGAAATCATCACCCCCGGTCCCGACATCGACGCGCACATCGTGCGCGCGGTCGGCCAGACGCGTTGGAAACCTTTGCTCGAAGCCGGCGCGCGCTTCTACGAATATCAGCCGGCCCGCTTCCATTGTAAGTATCTCCTCGTCGATGATTGCTGGGCTTCGGTCGGCTCGGCCAATCTCGATAACCGTTCGATGTCGCTGAACGAAGAGGCGAACTTGAACGTGCTCGACAAGGACTTCGTCGCAGGTCACGCCCGGGTCTTTGAGGAAGACAAGAGCCATTCCCGCGAAGTCACGCTGGAGGATTGGCGGGATCGCCCATGGCGCGAAAAGGTCAAGGGGCGCGCCATGTCGATCTTCCGCTCGCAGATGTAAGTCGCAGCCTAACGAGCAAATGAGTGCCACTCCGGATCGGACTCTTCGGGTTGCGACTTACAATGTGCACGGCTGCGTCGGGATGGATAGGCAGCGTTCCGAAACCCGGATCGCGCAGGTGATTGCCGAATTATCCGTCGATATCGTGGGCTTGCAGGAGTTGGATCGGAGCCGCGGGCGTTCCGCCCATGTCGATCAGGCGCGCGTGATTGCTGAACAACTTGGCTGGCAAAGTCATTTCCACCCGGCGATGGAGCAAAGCGATGGGCACTACGGTCATGCGATTTTGAGTCGCTATCCTCTGACCACCCGGTGCGCTGCCGAACTGCCGGGGCGCGCGCCTTTCTTCTGCCCGGAGACGCGCTCGGCGATTGCGATGGATGTCGCGACAGAATTCGGGATGGTGCATTTCGTCAATACGCATCTGGGCTTGGGTCGCCGGGAGAGATTGTTGCAGGCCCGGCTGCTGACGAGCGGCGATTGGCTGGAGCTGATTTCCGGAAGCCGGCCGCTCGTTCTGCTCGGCGACTTCAACAGCCGTCCGGGATCGCGACCTCATCAAACTTTCAGCCGTCATCTGCGCGATGTGCGTCAGCTCATTCGCCCGGCGCGCCCGGCTCGCACCTTCCCGACTTCCTTTCCCGCCTTTGCGGTCGATCATATTTTCGTGAACGAGGCGCTCGCGCCTCTCGCTCTTTCCGTCCATCGCACGGCGCTTTCGCGCGTCGCTTCCGATCACTACCCGCTCCTGGCCGAGCTGAGGATGGTTTGATGCCGGCAAACCACGCGTGCGCTGAAACGGCGCCTCGCTCTTGCGGATCGAGGCGCGCATCGCATCGTTCTCGCCGATGAGAGGCTCGGTAGGCAAAGGCGCCGCTTTCGGATTTGCGTTGGCGATCGTGGTCCTGCTCGTGAGCGGATGGCTCGCGACGGTGAATGTGCGCCGGATCGCTCGGAACGACAGCATGGTCGTGCACAGCCACGACGTGCTCGATCAAATCCGCGATACCGTCGCCACCCTCGCGGTGGCGGAAAGCAGCCAGCGCAGTTACCTCATCACCGGGGACGTGACTTATCTCGAACCGTATCGCGCCGCCTCCAAAGCGGTGCAGACGCATTTGAGCGAACTTCAGGCGCTGACCGTGGATAATCCGGCGCAACAGGAAAGGATCGGGCGTTTGCAGCCGATCGTGAATGACCGGCTGGATTCACTCCAAGCGGGACTGGCGCTGCGCAATGCCCAGGGAGTGGAGGCGGCGCGTCGATACGTTCTGGTCGGCAAAGGGAGAAAAGAAATGCTTCGCATCCGGAGCCTGCTCGGTGAGATGCAAAACATCGAGTCGAAGCTCCTGCGGACGCGGAATGTGGAATCGAGTCAAAGTTATCGGACGGCTTTGGTGACTCAGTGGATCACGGCGCTGGTCGGCCTCGGCCTGGTCGGAGCCGGTTATTGGGTGACGGCGCGCGAGCTGGCGACCCGCCGGCGGGGCGAGGAAGCGCTCAACCGGGCAAACAACGAACTGGAAGAACGGGTCGAGACGCGCACCGCCGATCTCAACCTCGCGAATGAAGCGCTCCAGCGGAGTAACCGCGAGCTGGAGCAATTCGCTTCGGTCGCCTCGCACGATTTGCAGGAGCCGTTGCGCAAGATCCAGGCTTTTGGCGATCGGCTGCAAACCCGCTGCGCG